>OZ219948.1:0-30664 GCA_964291565.2 Dehalococcoidia bacterium | reverse complement strand
TCGCCAGATTGATGCCGTCCCGGGTAGGGACCATTGCTGACTCAATAAAGTGGTTGTTGGTTTTGCGTCTGATAACGCGTCTTCTGATCTTCAAACTCATCCTCCCTCCTTCTCCAAAAACTGGTACAACAAGGAAATACGCGGCAATTCTAGCACCTTTAACTCCCTCCTATGCCCATTGGAGAAGGTACGAATTTTCTTGACATTCGACATACCCAATAATAGACTTGCCAGAACTGGCCAGCCTTCGGGTAGGGAAGCGCCGCCGCTGTATGGAATATGGTGCTATGTGTCGAATTATTGATCGTATTTCGTAAAGCAATGGCGAATTTCCGATGGCCTGCGCACAAATGAATCTGGCCCAATTCAACCAGGTGGAGGGAACAATGAACGTATCCGGAATTTTTGCACCTCGTTGGTTAATCTACGGTCTGGTGACCATTGGACTATTGGCGCTTGTCGCATGTGGCGCATCAGCCCCTGAACCGGCGCCGGCCCAGCCGTCCGGTGGGTCCGCCGCGGCGGACCCGGGCTCCAGTAATCAGGCCAGCCTGCAGCCCCGGCCCAACCTGCGGCTCCAGCGGCTGCGGCGTCCGCCTCCGGCGGATCTCAGCCTTCCCAGCCGGCCCAACCTGCGGCCCCGGCAGCGCAGCCCGAACCCGCCCCCACCGTTAGCGCCGTTGTCGGACAGGGCGCCATCGGCGCTGCCGCCAAGGAGCCAACTCCTACTCCCGCGCCAGTGCCCGCCCCGGCCGCCTCCACCGATGCCATGGCCATGGCCGAACCCGCCGTGGTCCAGTTGCGCATCGCCCGCGGCCCCACCACCCGCGACCTGGCCGACCCCATTGCCGGACGGGGCGACCTGCCGGTTATCCTCCCTATGTTCGAGGGCCTGGTCCAGTTCGACCAGTACACCGATTCGGTGCCCATGCTTTCCCCAGATTGGTCCGCTAATGACGACTTTACCGTCTGGACCTTCCACCTGCGCGAGGGCGTCCAGTTCCACAAGGACTGGGGAGAGCTGACTGCCAAGGATGTGGAGCATACTATGTGGCAGGAGCGCCGCAACGACCACTTCGACGGCCGCGCCGCTACCTGGCGCGACCTGCTCAGGGAGGTGGTTATGCCCGATGGCCCCGATGGCCATGTGGTGGAGCTCCACCTGAATAAGCCCGAACCCATATGACCACCTATATGTCCACCAACTACACCACCGTCATTCGTAGCAAGGACCATTGGGACGCCAATGGCGGCGTCATGGACGGTTTCGATGCCAATGATGAGGGTATCCGGCTGATGGCCAACGATCCCATCGGCACCGGCCCTTCCAGTTCGCCGAGCACGCCGAGGCCCAGTACCTCCGCTACGAGGCTCCGACTTTCACCCACTGGCGCCAGACGCCCGATTTCCCGAGCTTCAGATTTTCTTTGTCTCCGAGCCTTCTACCCAGTTGGCCATGCTGGTGACCGAGGAGGTCCACGCGGCGGAGATTCCCCGCGACCTCCAGACCGGCGCTCTCGGCCGCGGCATGAAGGTCGTCCTGGGCACCACTCCCGCCATCCGCCTGGTCGGCTTCTTCGGCGGCAATTACCTGCCCGACAATCCCAACTACGACCCCACGGAACCCATGACTATGCCCCTCGTCCGCGAGGCCATGAACCGCGCCATCGACCGCACCGAAATCAATGATGTGTTCTTCAACGGCAACGCGGAACTGATGATGCAGACTCACTCCCACGCCAAGTTCCCCGGCTGGCAGCCCTCCTGGCTGGATTCCTTCGAGGCCGACTACGGCTACGACCCGGAAAAGGCCCGGGCTTTGCTGGCTGAGGCCGGGTTCCCCGACGGTTTCGAAATCACCCAGCTCTCTTATCCCCGTCCGGGCCTGCCCGAAATGCTGGATATCGCGGAACTGGTGGCCGACTACTGGCGCCAAATCGGCATTGATGTGGACTTCAAGCCGGTGGAAACTGCCGTCTACAGTTCCCAGCTCCGGGCCAAGGAGGTCAATAACACCGCCTGGCTCCATACCGGCAGCTTTACCGAACCCACTCGCGCCATCTTCGTCTACCACTACAGCGGCGCTCGCAGCCCCCGCTACGAGTCCGAGTTCTTCACCGAGAAGTACGAGGCCCTGGAGGTGGCTGCCACCCTGGAGGAGCGCGACAACCTGATCCGCGAGATGGGCGAGGATTGCTACGATACCTATTGCTCCATTCCGCTGCACTGGGTGCCCTTCGAGTTCATGATTAATCCCGAAATCATCGAAGAGTGGCTGACCCCCGGTGTGTTCGGTGTCCGCGACTTCGAGTACGTAAAGGCCGTCAAATAGTTTCGCATCGCCTCTTGTGCCGTTTGCGGCCGGGCGACAGCAACAGGTGGCTTTCCAACCAGGACCGACTCTCTGGAAGTTCCTGGTTGGGCAGCCCCCTTTGCAACTCTTTTCGGAGAACTCTGTAAGTTTGTCTGAAGGATAGCGATGCAACGATACATAATTGTGCGCTTGTTCCAGAGCCTGATTGTGCTCTTTGCCGTCAGCATCATAATCTTTGGCCTGGCCCGTATCTCCGGCGACCCCATGGACGTGCTGCTCCCCGATGACGCCGGGCCGGAAGAATTCAGACTGATGGAGCAGCAGTGGGGCCTCGACAAACCGTTGCACATCCAGTATTTGACCTTTATCGGTAATGCCCTCGTCGGTGACTTCGGCCGCTCGGTCCAGCATCCTACCCGGGATGCGCTGGACCTGGTAATCAAGAGGTTCCCAGCCACCTTGCTGCTGGCCGGGTTGGCCCTGATGATTTCCATTGTCATAGCCTTTCCCGTTGGCGTGCTCTCCGCCGTCAAGAAGGACACTATGCCCGACTACCTGGCCAAGACCTTTGCCCTCCTGGGTCAGTCCGCTCCTTCCTTCTGGGTGGCTATCATGCTGATGTGGATCTTCGCCGTCCAGCTGGGCTGGCTGCCCACTTCCGGCCGCGGCGACCCCGGCTGGGATATGCTGCTCCACCTGATCCTGCCGGCCTTCGCCATAGGGTGGTACCAGGTGGCGGCCCTGATGCGCCTGGTACGTTCTTCCATGCTTGAAGTGCTGGACAGCGAGTTTATCAAGCTGGCCCGGGTCAAGGGCGTTTCCGAGGCCCGCGTGGTCTGGAAGCACGCCCTCCGCAACGCTTCCATTGCCCCCGTCACCCTGCTGGGCCTCCTGGTCGCTCAGCTTGTAACCGGTACCGTGGTCACTGAGACGGTATTTTCCTACCCCGGTGTGGGCCTTCTGGCGGTGGACGCCATTCGCAACCGCGATTTCCAGGTGATGCAGACCATCGTCCTGGTTTTCGCCCTGATCTTCGTCGGCATTAACCTGTTGGTCGATATCGTCTACGCTTACATCGACCCCCGAATTCGTTACGCGTAGGGGCAGACACGCAGGTCTGCCCTGTAGAGGCCGTTTATGGACATTAGCAGAATAGGTGGCGTATCCGTTGGCTCCGCTCCGGTGGGAATAGGCAAGTTCATCGCCGAAGCCCGCCGCTACCCCCTGATTCCCATGTTTATCCTGGTGGTGTTGCTGGTCTTTCCCGCAATTACCGCCCAGTGGCTGGCTCCCCACGATCCCTATGATGTCAGTCCCCGGGAGCGCCTGACTCCCCCCGCGTGGAGCGGCCCCCAGTACCTGAGCGTCGACGGTGTTATGGTGGAGGTGCGCCCGGAGGGTTCGTGGAAGAACATCCTGGGCACCGACAAGCTGGGCCGGGACGTTCTCAGCCGCATTATGCACGGGGCTCGCTACTCCCTCAGCATCTCCCTTCTGGCCATCCTGGCCGGCGGTGTTGTGGGCAGCGGCCTGGGGGTGCTGGCCGGCTATTTCGGCGGTATGCTGGACCACGTGGTCATGCGCCTGGTGGATATCTTTATCACCATACCGGGGCTGCTGTTTGCCCTGGTGCTTGCCATAGTTCTCGGCCCCAGCTTCAGTACCATCGTGCTTGTGGTGGCGGTCATATTATGGCCCCGCTTCGCCCGTATGTCCCGGGCCGAGACGCTCAGCATGCGCAGCCGGGATTTCGTCAGCCGGGCCAAGGTGTCGGGCTGCTCCGACGTGCGCATTATGCTGCGCCACATTTTCCCCAACGTGGTCAACCCCCTGGTGGTGCTGGTTACCCTGGAAGTGGGACACGTCATCCTCCTGGAGGCTACCCTCAGCTTCCTGGGCGCCGGCATTCCCCGCCCAATTCCCGCGTGGGGCCTGATGGTTGCCGATGGGCGCGACCTGATTGTTGGCGGCAACGGCTGGTGGGTCTCCCTGTTCCCCGGCCTGGCCATTCTGCTGGTGGTGCTGTCCATGAACCTGTCCGGCGACTGGCTGCGCGACAAGCTGGACCCCAAGCTGCGCAACCGGTAGCGGCTGAATAGCTCCCTTCCCCCTTGACGGGGACGGCGCGTCCGCCCCTGGCGGGAAGGTCAGGATGGGGGTGTCCGGAGGCCGACGCCCCCGGACAGGGCGCCGGTCCGGCCCGTCAAATTCAAGGAGTAACAATCTATGCCACTAAAGACCTGGATGTAGAAAAAGAAGCGGTGCTCAAGGCGATCGACGCCATCGAAAAGGCCGGCGTCATGGGCATCGGGCAGCACGGCAACTTCAGCGCGCTGGTGCCCGGCGGTGGCGCCTTCCTGCTCATCGGCGGGGACATGGACAGCGTGCGCAAGGACGACTTTGTCCTCGTAGATCTGGAGGGCAACCTGATCGAGGGCAACATGACGGCCAGGGAAGCCGAGATTGTCCACCTGCATACCGTCATATACCGGAATCGCCCCGAGGCCGGCGCCGCCGTCCACGTCCATTCCACCTGGGGCACCACCTTCGCCGTGGCCAGCCAGGCCATCGAGTGCAGCTACGAGGCCATGGCCCGCTTCAACATGACCGACGGTATCCCTCTCGCCAAGTACGGGCCCAGGGGATCCGACCTGTCTATTGAGTACATTGCCGATGCCCTGAATAGCGCTTCGGACATACGCGCCGTGCTGATGGAACACCACGGCATCCTGGCCTTCGGGTCAACCCCCGCCGAGGCGGCCCGGTCGGTGATGCTGGTGGAGGCGGCGGCGCAACTGGCTGCGCAGGCATCCACCATCGGGGGGCCCAAACCCATTCCCCGGGAAATGCTGACCGCCACTGTGGAACGACGGGACGCGTTTGAAGGGGCAGGTACCCAGCGGGCCTAACCGTTGAGCTGGATAATCGCGGGCCTTTCCCGATGCAGGGAGGGCCCGTTTCCTATATTTGAGAACGGGTGAAAGCTGATGCAACTGGGTATGTTCCTGGAATTTCCCAGGCCCGCTGGCGGCGGTTACCAGGAAGCCTTTGACGCCTCCTTCACTCTGGTCGACGAAGCGGAAAGGCTGGGCGTGGAGTCCGTCTGGCTGGCGGAATACCACTTTAACCCGGGTCGGGTTCTGTCCTCTCCAATCCTCATCGCTACCGCCATCGCCGCCCGCACGGAACGCATCCGCATGGGTCTGGCGGTGCAGTGCCTGCCGCTGGGCCACCCGGTGCGCCTGGCCGAGGAGGCGGCGACCCTGGACCAGTTAAGCCACGGCCGGCTGGAGTACGGCGTCGGCCGGGGAACATTCCCCAATGTCCATGAGGGCTTCAACACTCCTTTCGCCGAGAGCCGCGGCCGGTTTGAGGAGAGCCTGGAGGTAATCAAGAAGGCCTGGACGGAAGATTCTTTCTCCTTCGAGGGCGAGTTCTACCAGTTCCGCGATCTGTGCGTGGAACCCAAGCCGTTCCAGCAGCCTCATCCCCCCATCCGGGTGGGAATCACATCTGCGGAATCCTTCCCCATTACCGGGCGCATGGGCTACCCCATCCTCATCAACCCCTCGCGGGTTTTCACCTTTGGAGAATTGGCGGAACAGATAAACGCCTACCGCCAGGCCTGGCACGAAGCCGGCCACGAAGGCGAGCCGGAAGTGGGGTTGCGCGTTCCCATATACGTGGCCGAAACTGAGGAAAAGGCCTATTCCGACCCCCGGGATGGGGCCATGTTCATGTACCAGCGCCTGGGCAACCGGGTGTTAAGTTACGCTGAGTACGGCGGCACCACCGGCGACTGGCAGGCGGAGGGCGACCGAATTATGGGCATGGACTACGACGACTGGCTTCGGGACAAGGTGGCCTATGGTACGCCCGACACGGTAGCCCAGCGCATCCGGCATCTGCGCGACAACCTGGGACTGACCCAGTTCATTTACGAAATAGACCTGGGCAACCGGTTGCCCCTGGAAATGCAGCTTAATTCATTGCGGCTTTTCAACGAGGAAGTGGTGCCGCAGCTGGCGTAGATTTCATGAGCAGGACGAGAGGAGCCTTTGCTGACGGGGCGGGTGACACACCCGCCCCATTTCTTTAGTCCCCTATAACCGCGATAGCCTGGATTTCCACCATCATTTCCGCCCGCGCCAGGGAATCAATGCCGATCAGGGCGCTGCACGGGTAACCCCGCGTGAAATACTCTTTGCGAAGCTGGGTGAAGTGGGTCCCGTACTGCATGTCCTTGATGAAGACCGTCATCGTAACTATGTCGTCCAGTTCTCCGCCGGCCCGGGCCAGGTTGGCCCGGATCCGTTCAAAGGTGGCCCGCACCTGGCCCTCAAAATCGCCGCCCAGGGATTTGCCATCGGCGTCCGTGGTGGCGCCCACACCGGCGAGGTAAACGGTGGTCCCGCCCGTAACCTTGATGGCTGGCGAATAAGCCCGGTCTTCTTCTGCTGTTCCCTTGAAGTATTCTCTCGGCATTAGCGCCCCCTCTGCAGTTCCCTGGTTCAGTTTCTCAGCTTTGTTCCTTGGAAAAAGTCTCCCGGGCAATAACCCTGGCGTGGCGGGCGATGGACTCGCCGGTGTAGAAGGTCAGGTGGAAGAAGATCTCGTTAATCTGCTCTTCGGTCATGCCGATGCGGCGGGCGCCCCGTATATGGTCCCGCAAAGAGCGGTTGGTTCCAACCAGCGGCAGCACCGACAGGGTGCAGACCATGCGGCTGACGGTATCCAGGGCCGGCCGCGTCCACACCGAGCCCCACAGGTACTCCAGCAGGTACTGGTCCCACTCCTGGTCCACCGGAGCGTCGCTGCCGGGCCTGACCTCGCCCAGCACCTCCATCCTTTTGGCCCTGCCCCTTTCCAGCAGCGATTCCGGCTCTTCCTCGATGTCGAAGACTTTTATGGGTTCGACGGTCAGGCCCCGTTCCTCGAACACCGAGTTGGCGATTCCCAGGGCAGTGTTGGCGATTGGGGCGCCAACGTAGTAGAAAATCTGGATGATCATCTCCACTATTTCCGTGGGAGTAAAGCCCACGTCCAGCCCGCTCTCCACATGGCCCTTGAGGTTGTCGTCGCGGCGCAATGCGGAAATGACGGAGATGGTGGACATGCTCCGCTGCTCCAGGGTTAGTCCAGGCCGGTTCCAGATGACGCCGAAACAGGCCTCGCCGATCATCCGCCACAGGTCCGGGGCAACCCTGCTGATCATTGGGCTGGGTACGGGAACTCCCCCTTCGTCGGTACGTCCCAACCGTTGCAAAACGGGATAACCCGAAAGGTAACGTTCTTCCAGAGAAGGCATAATTCCTCCCTCGCGCAACGCAATTGGATGGCTATGGAAAGCCGGCCTCAGTCTAGGGTCGGCCTTAGAGACTGTCAATTGACTGGAGGGGGCCACCAACCTGCCACGCTGCCTGGCGGGGGCTATGGTCGGTTGGTCCGTGGATCGCGCGACGGTTCAATTAGGAAACAGGTGGGCGGGTGGTGGCTTTCCATGGGATTAGGGGCCATAGTTTCGTGCGGTCCGCGGGGATTCGCGCAGGTTGGAACACTAGCTGACACCCTTTGGGCAGAGTGCTATAATGCCACCCGAAAGGAGGTGGGCAGTTGGAAGCAATTGAATTTACCACACCGAAAACATTGGACGAGGCAATCCAGGCGATGGCCTCCGCCGGCGACCGCGCCCGGGCTTTGGCCGGCGGCACCGACCTGCTGGTGCAGCTTCGCGGTGGTCGCCGCAGCGCAGACCTGGTGGTCGATGTCAAGGACGTCCCTGAACTTAACGAAATTTCCTACAATCCCCAGGACGGTTTGACCATCGGCGCCGCGGCCGCCTGCTACCGCATTTACGCCAACGAAGACGTGGCGACCAGGTACCCAGGCCTGGTGGACTCCGCGTCCCTGATCGGCAGCATCCAGATTCAGGGTCGGGCCAGCTTTGGCGGCAACCTCTGCAATTCGGCCCCCAGCGCCGACGCTATCCCCCCTATGATTGCTCTGGGCAGCATGGCCAACATCGCCGGCCCTAACGGTACCCGCCAGGTGGCCGTCGAGGATTTCTGCACCGGCCCGGGCCGTAACGTCCTGGAACCCGGCGAAATCCTGGTCTCCATCAACATCCCGGCCCCCGCGCCCAAATCCGGCGCCAACTACCTGCGCTTCATTCCCCGCAACGAGATGGACATCGCCGTGGCCGGAGTGGGCAGCGCAGTGGTGTTGGACGACTCGGGCCAAAATTTCGTCTCTGCCCGCATCGCCCTGGCGTCCGTGGCTCCCACGCCCGTTTTCGCCAGAGAAGCGGGCGACAGCCTGGCCGGAAAGGCCGTCTCCGATGAAGCCATCGAGGAAGCGGCCCGGCTGGCAATGGAAGCCGCCGTTCCCATCACTGACATGCGCGGCACCATCCGTCAGCGCATTCACCTGGTCGGCGTCCTTACCCGCCGGACTTTGAACAACGCCATTAGGCGCGCAAGGGGAGAGGAATAACCATGCCTGGACTTGTACACGTAAGTACCACCATCAACGGCAACCCCACCGACTTTCTCTGCGAACCCCGCCAGAGCCTGCTTGAGGTGCTGCGGGACGTCCTGGGAATGACCGGGACCAAGGAAGGCTGTAACGACGGCAACTGTGGCGCATGCACCGTGGTATTGGATGGCCGTATCGTTACTTCCTGCCTGGTGCTGGGCGTCGAGGCCCAGGGCAAGGAAATCAGCACCATTGAAGGCGTGGCATCCCCCGAGGGTTTGCATCCCGTACAGCAGGCCTTCCTGGAAAATGCCGCCCTGCAGTGTGGTATCTGCACCCCCGGTTTCATCGTAGCCTCGAAGGCCTTGCTTGATCGGGAACCCGATGCCGACGAAGCTCGCATCCGCCACTGGCTGGCGGGAAACCTCTGCCGATGCACCGGCTACGACAAGATTGTCCGTGCCGTGCTGGATGCCGAAGAGAAGATGAAGGCCTAAGGAGGTACTTCCGTGACCTCCAATATCGTTCTTTCCGAGGTTGAATACAACGTCGTCGGGAAACGCCATGTGCGCCCCGACGGCGTTGACAAGGTTACAGGGCGGGCCCAGTACGGCGCCGACGTCCAACTTACAGGTCTGTTGCAGGCCAGGGTTCTTCGCAGCCCCCACGCTCACGCCCGCATTAAGTCCATTGACACCTCCGCCGCTGCGGCCTGTCCCGGCGTCCACGCCGTGATTACCGCTGCCGACCTGCCCTTCGCCTCCCTGACGCGGGAAGAGTTGGGCGGTGACTACCAGCGGCTCAAGTTCGCCAGCAACCACGTTTTGGCGTCAGACAAGGTGCTTTTCAGGGGCCACCCGGTGGCTGCCGTGGCTGCCGAAAGCCTGCACGTCGCCGAAGAAGCGCTGAAATTGATCAGCGTGGACTATGAGGTCCTGCCGCCGGCAATGTCCGTCAGGGAGGCAATGGAACCCGGCGCCCCATTGTTGCACGAGGACCTGTTCACTTCCGAATTGGGCGAACTGGCGGACAAGCCCAGCAACGTGGCGTCGCACATGGCCTTCGAGGCCGGCGACGTGGAACAGGGGTTTCAGCAGGCCGACGTGGTCCTGGAACGCGAATACGAGACCGCGTCAGTGCACCAGGGTTACATCGAACCCCATAACTCAACTGCTTTCTGGAATGCCGACGGCCAGCTTAATATCTGGTGCAGCACGCAGGGGCCCTTTGTAGTGCGCACCAACGTGGCCGACATTCTCCGCCAACCCGTTTCCAAGGTTAAGGTGACGCCCATGGAAATCGGCGGCGGTTTCGGCGGCAAGATCACCGCTTACCTGGAACCCATCGCTGCCCTGCTGTCCAGGAAGTCCGGCAGGCCGGTCAAGCTGCTGATGACCCGCACCGAGGTGTTTGAGGCTTCGGGCCCGGCTCCCGGCACCTGGATGAAGGTGAAGCTTGGGGCCAGCAGGGACGGGAGAATTACGGCGGCGGACATTTTCCTGGCCTTCGAGGCCGGGGCCTATCCCGGTTCGCCGGTAATGCAGGGCGCCGCCTGCGCTCTTGCGTGCTACGACGTGCCCAACGCCCGAATCAATGGCTACGACGTGGTGGTCAACAAACCCAAGACCGCAGCCTACCGCGCCCCCGGGTCTCCCCAGGCCGCCTTTGCCGTGGAATCCGTCATAGACGAGATTTGCGAACAGCTGGGCCTGGACCCCGTGGAATTCCGGCTGCGCAATGCTTCCCGCGAGGGCGTCAGGCGGGTTGAAGGGCCCGTGTTCCGGCGCATCGGCCTGGTGGAGTGCCTGGAGGCTGCACGCAGCCACGACCACTATTCAACTCCGCTGGAGGGGCCCAACCGGGGTCGGGGCGTTGCCGCCGGCTTCTGGTTTAATCGCGGCTTTCAGTCCGCCGTCAATATCAGCGTCAATCCCGACGGCACGGTTAACCTGATTGAAGGATCCGTGGATATCGGCGGCAGCCGGGCGTCCATCGCCCAGCAGGCGGCCGAAACCCTGGGCATCGCCTACGAGGACGTAAAGCCCACGGTGGTTGATACCGATTCCATAGGCTACACCATGGTAACCGGCGGGAGCCGCACCACCTTCGCCACCGGCTGGGCTGCTATTGAAGCTGCGGAAGACGTCAAGACCCAAATGGTGGAACGGGCCGCTCAAATATGGGATGCTTCCGTTGATGACGTGGAATACGTGGACGGCGTCCTGTCCCACAAGTCAGACCCGGAACTGCGGATGACTTTCCGCGAGTTGGCCCGCCAACTGCTGGGAACCGGCGGCGGCATCACCGGCGCCTCCAACGTAGATCCCGCCGGCGAAGGCAACGGCTTTGGCGTCCACGTGGTGGACGTGGAAGTTGACCCAGACACCGGCAAGGTCACCATCCTCAGGTACACCGCTGTCCAGGACGCCGGAAAGGCCATCCACCCCAGTTACGTCGAGGGGCAAATGCAGGGTGGCGTCGTCCAGGGTATCGGGTGGGCCCTGAACGAAGAGTACTACTTCAACGACCAGGGCCAGATGATGAACTCCAGTTTCCTGGACTACCGAATGCCCACCGCCCTGGACCTGCCCATGATAGATACGGTGATCGTCGAGGTCGCCAACCCCGGCCACCCCTACGGCGTCCGGGGCGTTGGTGAGGTGCCCATTGTACCGCCCCTGCCGGCCATCGCCAGCGCCATATCCCACGCCATTGGCAGCCGAATCAGCCGATTGCCGGCCAATCCTGGCGCGGTGCTGGATGCCATGTCGTAACTTCAGCCTCAGAAATATCCGGTAATTTCAATGGGGCGGGTTGCATACCCGCCCTTTCCCGTTGAGGACTATCATGCAGATTGAGCTGGGCACCTGGCAGGTCAGAAGCTGGCTTCCGGAAGATGAAACCAGCCTGGTCAAGTATGCCAACAACCGCAACATCTCCATTAATTTGCGCGATGCCTTCCCCTTTCCATACACCGTACAGCACGCTCGCGACTGGATTGCCCTGGCTTCCGTGCAGGCGCCCGAGACCAACTTTGCCATAGCTGGAATGGGAGAAGCCATTGGCGGCATTGGTCTCCGCCTGGGCGAGGATGTCTTCCGCCGCACCGCTGAAATCGGCTACTGGTTGGGTGAACCCTTCTGGGGGAAGGGCATAGCCACCCTGGCCGTGGCAGCCGTCACCGAATTTGCCTTCGCCGAATATGACCTGGACCGCATTTGCGCCCACGTCTTCGAATGGAACCCTGCGTCTGCCCGCGTCCTGGAAAAGGCAGGCTATTGCCTTGAGGGCCGCTTGCGAAAGAGCATCACCAAGGAAGGGAGAAGCATAGATCGCTTCCTTTATGCGAAAATAAGGGAAGAATAGGTGCGTCTAAGGAGCGTCAACCGTGGCTACCGTGTACATACCCACCATGCTGCTTGCCCGTAACCGGCGGAGTGAAGCAGACGCAGGTGGAAGCCCGCAACGTTCGTCAGCTGATCAATGCCCTGGAAGAACAATTTCCGGGTATTCGGGAAAGGCTCATCGAGGACAATCAAGTCCGCTCAAACCTGGCCGTCTCCATTGATGGTGAAGTGGCCCGCATGGGCCTCCTGGAACGGGTCGGCGAAAGCAGCGAAGTCCACTTTGTCCCCGCCATAAGCGGCGGTTAGACTATTGCCCAGTGGCTGGCGATTGCAGATTGGTATGCAGCGCATTGTTTCGGCTCTTCGGGTGGCCGCCACAACCTGCAAAACCGACCTGATGGGCCCGCTGGCAAGGGTGCCTTTACGCCGCCATCGCATTGACTACCTCCGGTATCGACCCTAAAATGAGTACAATTCGAAACCAACAGAAAAGCGGGTCTACCCCCAATGTGGGCTCGCGCAATTTAAGGGGAATAAATGGCTAGGAAGAGTTCCCCCGGAGGTGGTAAGCCCCGGGTGAAAGAGCCTGTTTCGTCGGGAGGAGTTGTTTACCGCTGGGTGGATGGGCAGCTTGAGGTCGTGCTTTGCGGAAGGGATGAACCGGTGCGGTGGAGCCTCCCCAAGGGCACCCCGGACCCCGGTGAGACCCTTGAAGAAACGGCGTTACGGGAGGTACAGGAAGAGACCGGCCTGGAACCCGTAATTGAGCACCGAATCCGCAGCATTGACTACTGGTTCTCTGACAAGGACAACGAGGTCCGGTATCACAAGACGGTCCACTTCTACTTGATGACGAGTGTAGGGGGTGACGTTACTCTACACGACCCGGAGTTTGATGTTGTCCAGTGGTTTCCCTATGAGGCCGGTGTGGGTAGCCTGACCTACCCCAACGAAGCTGAGGTTCTCCGCGAGGCATTCAACCTGATTTCCCACAAGGAAAGAGCCGTCTGATATGCCTGAACTGCTAGGTGCAAGGGTCACTCTGCGGGACAAGCGGCTGGAAGACGCCGAGCAGGACTACATCTGGCGATGTGACCCCGAACTGGCCCAGCTGGATGCCACATATCCGCTGACTATGAACTATGACCGCTATCTGAAGATGTTCCAGGATCAGTTGCGATATCCCACGCCTGGATCCCACCACTTCGGGATTGATGTGGAAGAGGGAAAGCTGATCGGTAACTGCATGTACTACGATCTGGACACCATCAACCTGGAAGCGGAACTGGGCATTGTCATTGGCGACCGAGACTACTGGAACAATTCCTACGGCTACGATGCAGTGGTCACCCTGCTGGACTTCATGTTCAATGAGCGAAACCTGAAGCGGGTGTATCTTCACACCCTGGAATGGAACCATCGCGCCCAGCGCAGCTTCGGTAAGTGCGGTTTCAACCCGGTGCGGCCGGTGAGACGCATGGGCCGCGACTTCATTCTCATGGAAGTGCTCCGGGCCGAATGGCTCGAAATGCGGAAGAGAGGTTGGCCAACCGCTGGCCCGCCCAGGCAGCCTCTTCCGACTGACTGAACCTATCAACGCCCTCCGCTTATCCTTTCGCAGCCTCGATGGCGTCCGCCAATGAGATGGTCCCCCGGTAGAGGGCCGTGCCGATAATCACCCCTTCCGCTCCCGTTTCAGTCAGTTGCCGGATGTCATCCAGGGTGGATACGCCTCCCGACGCCTGCACCTTCATTCCCGTTTCCCGCACCAGCTCGGCATTGGCGGCAAAATTGGGTGAAGTCAAGGTACCGTCCCTGGAAACGTCCGTGTACAACAGTCGGGGTACGCCCAGGTCTCTCACCTGCCTGGCCAATTCCAGGGCCGAAACCTGGCTGCCGGCAGTCCAACCCCGGATGGTTACCATTCCGGCCCTAGCGTCCACCGCGACTACCACCCTTTCGCCGCCGTAGTCCTTGCACAGACTCTTCAACAGGTCAGGGTTCTCCACTGCTGCGGTCCCGATGACGACCCGGGCTACCCCCGCCAAAAGTAAGGAGTCGGCAGTCGTCCTTTCCCGGATGCCGCCTCCGACCTGCACCGGTATATCCAGAGCATGAACTATTGAAGTGATAATCGAAAGGTTGGCGGGGACCCCGCCGGCTGCCCCATCCAGGTCCACCAGGTGAAGGAGGTTGCCACCCTGCTCCTGCCATCCGAGAGCCACCGCAACGGGGTCTTCCGAAAAGACAGTCTCCCGGTCGAAATCACCCTGGTAGAGGCGGACGCACCGTCCGTTTTTCAGGTCTATGGAGGGGATAATTTCCATTGGTGGGTCGGGGCCGCAACCCTGGGCTAGGCTGCCGTCTGGCCGGCGAAGCGCAGGAAGTTGCGGTAGACTTGCAGGCCGATGGCCCCGCTCTTTTCCGGGTGGAACTGGGTGGCCACGAGGTTGCCCCTGGCGTAGGCGCTGCAAAAGGGCATACCATAGGTGGTGGTACCCGCTACGTCGGATCCGTCATCAGGGGAGGCGTAGTAGCTGTGTACAAAGTAGAAGTGACTCGCAGGTGGAATTCCCTGAAACACGGGGTGGTCAATGTTAAACTCCACGCTGTTCCAGCCCATGTGGGGGACCTTCAGACCTGCTGGCAATCGCTTGACTCGCCCTGGGACGATGCCGAGGCAAGGGGCATCACCCTCTTCGGTTCGGTCCAGCAACAGTTGCAAGCCCAGGCAGACGCCGAGGAAGGGCCTGCCGTCGGTTATAAACTTCTTGATAGGAGCGACCAGGTCCCGTGACTCCAGCGCCTGCATTGCGGCGGGCCCCGATCCAACTCCAGGCAATATGACTGCGTCGGCCGTGTCCAGTTCCGAGGGGTTCTCGGAAACCAGGGGATGGGCGCCCACCGCTTCAAGAGCCTTTGCCACGCTGCGCAAATTGCCTGACTGGTAGTCTATGACGACAATTCTGAGGTCTGCTGCCGAGTCGCGGGCGTCGCCATTTCCACCGGGCATTGTTAGCTCCGCTCTCCGGTAGCCCGTTCTATGGGAATTTCCCGGTCCTGGTACCTTGCCAATACGAACAGCAGGTCTCCGAGGCGGTTCAGATAGTGAATAATCAACTCGTTGGTGAGGCGCCCTCCCTCGGCGAGGGCCACCACCCTCCGCTCGGCGGTCCGTATTGATGTGCGTGACATGTCTATGGCCGAAGACGCCGGCGACCCACCGGGCAAGACAAAGACCGTCGGCATCTGGAACTCTTCCTCCAGCGAGTCAATCGTGTTTTCCAGGTTTTCCACCATCTCGGCCGTCACCGGCGCAAAATGCTGCTGGAAGAGTTCGTACTTGTCGGGTTCGGTGGCCAGTTCTGCGGCAATGGTGAACAGCTCCCGTTGCAGGTCCCGCAGAATGTCTTTGACCTTCTGGTCCTCGGAAAGAGACCTGGCTAATCCCATCACCGACACTGCCTCGTCGGTAATGCCGTAGGCTTCGGTGTGGGGGTCGTTCTTGGAGACCCGCCCCCCATAAAGCAGGCTGGTCTCGCCCTTGTCGCCAAACTTGGTATAGACCCTTTTCCGGTAGGAAGACGATGAAGAAGTCACGTCGCAATCCCTCGCCAGGAATGATTGAGTGAATAAATCGGCACACCGCAGAGTCGGGTTGCAATCCTGCCCAATGCCCAATTCAGCTGCTATCAGGCGGCGAAAACACCGGAATAGAGCGCCGCCAAGCCTGTCGGCATTGTAGCATAGGGCCATAGACCCGGCTATACTGGTGGCGCTGTTACCGGTGTCGCTACGCCCGTCAAGAAATTGCCGCCAAGGAGTCACACCCCATGCCACCGCAACTGAGTGTCATCGGCTTAGAAGGCATGCCCGAAGTCAAGCCCGGCGATGACCTGGCTGGCCAGATAATTGAGGCCGCCCAGGCCCAGGGCACTCCCGTGGCTGGCGGCGACGTCCTGGTGGTAACTCAGAAGATCGTCTCCAAGGCGGAGGGAAGGGTAATCTCCATTGAAGGCATAGAAGCTTCGCCCCTGGCCGTTTCCATCACGGAGGGCCACCGCCGAGACCCCCGGCACACCGAGCTAATCCTGCGTGAGAGCCGCCGTATCGTCCGCATGGACCGGGGGGTGATCATCAGCGAGACTTACCACGGCTTCAATTGCGCCAACGCGGGCATCGACGCATCCAACATCCCCGGCGATGGGACCGTGGCCCTGTTGCCGGTAGACCCGGATGCCTCTGCGCGTGGCATACGGCACGCAATCCGCAACAGGACAGGGGCAGACGTGGCGGTTATCATCTCGGATACCTTCGGTCGCCCGTGGCGCAGCGCGGCGGTCAACGTGGCCATTGGCGTGGCTGGCATTAACCCTCTGCTCAGTTACGTAGGGCAGGAAGACTCCCACGGCAACCTGATGTACACCACCGTGATAAACGTGGCGGACGAACTGGCGGCTACGGCGGAACTGGTTACCGGCAAGGTGTTGGGCGTGCCCGTGGCAATTGTAAGGGGCTATGCCTACGAACCCATGGAAGACGCCAGCAACCAGGCCCTTATTCGCGACCCTGACAAGGACCTTTTCCGCTAACGGGCCTCATTCTTCAATGTCCCAAGGCAGGGGCAGCTGCCAGGGTCGTTCTACCTCCGATTCGAAACCGGACATACCCACACCCAGCAGCCGGAAGGCCCTTCCCGGGGCCAGTTCCGCAGACAGCAACGTCCACCCGGTTTGCTGAATGTCCGCCACCGCATTGGTGTAACGGGGCAGAGTAGTTTGCCTGGTGAGGGTAGTAAAATCGGCGAGCCTCAGCTTTATCGTAACTGTCCTGCCCCTGATGCCTTTCCTTTCCAGACTTCCGGCCACGCTGGTCGACAACCTGTCCAGAGTTTCGCGCAGTTCTTGGGGGTCGCTCAAGTCGTCGGAAAAGGTGGTTTCGGCGCTGATGGACTTGGGCGACCGTTCCGTCTTCACAGGGTCGTCGTCCTGCCCCAGCGCCTTGGCGTGGATGCCGGCTGCCCGCTTGCCGAACCGCCTGGCGAACCAGTCATCCGGTTGGGTTGCCAGGTCGCCGATGGTTGCGATGCCATCCTGGTGAAGTCTTTCGACGGTCTTGGGGCCAATTCCCCATAATTTCCCCACCGCCAGCGGCGCAAGAAAGTCCCGTTCCTCTCCCGGCGGCACCACTACCAGGCCGTCGGGCTTTTCCAGGTCGGACGCAATCTTGGCCACTGACTTACTGGTGCCAAGCCCGATGGAAACGTTCAGACCCGTTTCGTTATTCACCCTCCGCTTCAGGTCGATGGCCACTCCCAGGGGAAGTTTGCCACCCTCAACGGCCTCCGTAACGTCCAGGTACGCCTCATCCAGCGACAGGGGTTCAACCAGGTCGGTAACCTCGTGAAAAATATCCATCACCTGCCGGGACATCTCCCGGTACCGGTCAAAGCGGGGCCTGACCACGATGCCGTGGGGGCACTGGCGAACTGCGGTGGCCATGGGCATGGCCGAGTGGACGCCGAATACCCTGGCTTCGTAGGATGCAGTGGCCACCACGCCGCGGCTTTGCGGACTCCCGCCCACCAATACCGGTTTTCCCCGCAGCTCCGGGTTGTCCAGTTGCTCCACGGCAGCGTAGAAGGCGTCCAGGTCTGCATGAATTATATGGCGCATGTCCGGCATCGCTTTGGGCGGGCGGCTGTCCTGCCCGACCCTGGTGAAATACGGGTGCCCTGTTCCAATTTTACCTCTGTGTTCCCACGTCTCCAACCTGCAACTGTCACTAGCGTGAGGCCATCCCAGATTGAACTATTCGCGATCTTCATAAGGGATCGAGGCTGCCCCTACCGTTCAGTACATAGTCTCCTTTCTATCGTCACCGGCAATCGGAGTACCCCGGCTGTCGGACCCACTCTTGGCGAGTTTGTTGGAGGGGCATTGAGGTATGACGTGATGCGCTCACTGCTTACCCGTTGCCCTTAACCGCTTCTGACGCTAAACTAACCGGCGTATCACAAATAATTCCCCGCAGATTTTATCTACTAATTGGTGGTAACCTCCCTGCGGCCTGCCTCCTGGGGCGGGTCTCTTTTTTGGCAGCGGTTCCCGGCCAGCAAGGGCAGCCAGTCTTGGTGCAAGCACAGCAGCAGACCAATCGTCCCCGCATTTACTACGGCTGGTGGATGGTGGTCATCACCTCCTGGATGGCGTTCTTCGCCAGCGGCATTTTCTTCCGGGGATTCACTGTCTTTGTCCCGGCCATTCGCGATTCTCTCGGTATCAGCCAGGCGCAGACCAACCTGATTTTTTCGCTGGCCCGCGCCGAAGGGGGACTGGAGGGTCCCTTTGCCGGCTGGCTGATCGACAAATTTGGCAACCGGAACCTGCTGATTCCGTCGGTCCTCCTGGCAGTGATCGGTTATTTCGCCCTGTCCCAGTTCGTCAGCGGCTTCTGGAGTTTCGCCCTCGTTTACCTGGGGTTGGTTTCCCTCGGCAATAGCATAGCCTTCCAGCACGCCATGTTTGCCGGTATCAACCAGTGGTTCCGCCGGCGCCGGTCCCTGGCCATCTCCATCCTGGCCGCAGTGTCTTCCCTGGGCGGCCTGTTCATCGTACCGTCCATGAATGGGGTGATTGAAAAATGGGGCTGGGAAATGGGTTCTCTGCTGGCCGGAGCAGCCTACCTGGTGTTCCTGCTGCCCCTGTGCTTTGTGTTTCGGAACAAGCCCGAAGACATGGGCCTGCTGCCCGACGGCGATACCGCGCCACCATCGACCGCCGGGCGCGGCGCGGCGGCCCGCCGGCGGGTCCTGCGAGACTACACAGTCCCTGAAGCGCTGCGTACGCAAGCCTATTGGCTCCTGATGCTGGGCGCGGGCCTGCGAATGATTGCCACACTGGGCATCCTGGTCAGCATTATCCCGATATTGGAAGACAAGGGAGTCAGCCGTCAGATGGCCGCTAACCTCACCGGGGCCATGTTTGGCATCAACTTTCTGGCCAGGCTGGTTTTGGGCTACTTTGGGGACAAGTGGTCCAAGTCCCTGCTCCTTGCCGGCACTCTCGCCGCAGAGGCCGTAGCCCTGATCTTCCTGTACTTCGGAAGCTGGGACGCCGGGGCAGTCGGTATTATCCTGATTACGGCCTTCATTGTCCTGGAGGGGTTTGGCGACGGCGCCGGCATAATTGTCTGGGCGGCCCTGGGCGACTATTACGGCCGTGACCGCTTTGCGACCCTGCGCGGGTACATAACCTTCTCGCACAGCTGGGCCCTGGTAGCTTCTCCCGTCTTCGTGGGTTGGGTATTCGACCACTTTGGAACCTACGATTGGGCTATCATACCGGCGGCCGTATCCGCCGGCCTGGCCAGTCTTTGCTTTCTCCTCGTTCGTCGTCCTCCCCAGTTGACCACCGCGGATGAGGCGCCACCTGCCATCAGCCAATAGCATTTCCGCTGCGGTCAGGCCATCACCCTCCCTGGCGGGCAATTTCCTGAACTGCGGCAAGCGCCTCGGTGAGAGGGGATGATTGCGGCCCCCTCTTCCCCAAGGAACCAGCGTGTCTGCCGAAGTCGGCCGAAATGGCCCCGATAGCCTTGAACTTTCCGATGGTATATCATAGGGGCACTCAGGCTTGTCGCTGACGAGGAGGCTATATGGCTACCATTCTCGAGGATTATATTGCCCGACACCCTGGGTCGGCGGAACGCTATGCCGAAGCCACCCGAATTTTCCCTGGCGGTGTTACCCACGACAACCGCTACGCCCAGCCCTTTCCCCTTTACATAACCCATGGTAACGGCCCTTATAAGTGGGACGTGGATGGCCATGAGTACATTGACTACGTTTCCGGCCATGGCGCCCTTATCCTGGGCCATTCCCACCCGGACATTGCCGCCGCCGTCTCCGAGCAAATTAGCCGGGGCACCCATCTTGGCGCCTGCACCGAAGAGGAACTGCGGTGGGCGAAGGCCATCATGGCGCTGATGCCGTCCATCGAACGGGTCCGGTTCCACAGTTCCGGCACCGAGGCCACCCTCATGGCCATGCGCCTGGCCCGGGCATACACGGGCAAGAACAAGGTCATCAAACTGCAAGACCACTTCCACGGCTGGCACGACTACGCCATGGCCGGCTCCGACCGCCCTGCTCCCGGAATACCGCAGGAAAGCTGGGGCAGCATGGTTATCGTCCCATCGGGAGACCTGGGTGCTGTGGAAGACGCGTTGAACCGGGACGGCGATATTGCCGCCCTCATCCTCGAACCCACGGGCGCACACTACGGGCAGCTTCCTTTCGACACTCCCAACTATCTCAGGGGCCTGCGCGAACTGACCAATCAGCATGGCGTGGTCCTGATCTTCGACGAAGTTGTTACCGGCTTCCGGGCGTCTCCCGGGGGCGCCCAGGTTCTTTATGACGTGTCTCCCGATCTGACCACCATGGCCAAGATTGTGGCCGGCGCATTGCCCGGCGGCGCCGTGGGTGGAAAGGCCGACATTGTGGACATGATTGCGCACCGGAATGATCCCGAATGGGACAACCAGCGCCGCGTCTATCATCCGGGCACCTTCAATGGCAATCCTCTGTCTGCCGTCGCCGGCGCCGTTTGCCTGGAGATGATTGCCAGCCAGCCCATCAACCAGCAGGCCGATGCCATGGGCCTGAGGCTCAAGGAGGGTCTGAACGAAGTGCTGGGTAAAATGGAGGTTGCCGGCCACGCCCATGGCGTTGCATCCATGATCCACCTGGTGCTGGCCGACTGCAATTGCGACCGTGGCATCTGCACTATGTCCCACCGGGAGATCAAGGAGGCCACCGCTTCTCCGGCCGTCACTGCCCTCAAGCGCAGCATGCAGAACAACGGCGTGGACATTATGGGCCGCGATGCCTTCCTCGTATCGTCAACACACACCGAAGCGGAGATCGACAAGACCCTGGCCGCCGTCGAAAAATCCCTGGCCGAAGTCCGTGCCGAGGGACTGTTGTAGAAGCCGTTCAGGTTTTCCCTCCTCCGAATTGGGGCAGTTCAGGAAGGGAGTGAAATTTTCATAGATTTGCCGCCATCCGAGAAGGACGCTTCAAACTCTGGAGCATAATTCGCAATAACATACCGGGAGGTACTGCAATGCCATCCTTTTGGGAGAATATCCAGGTTGATGGTCAGGATATGGACATGTACGCCAGTGTTCCGTCCGGGTCCGGCCCCTTCAGCGCCATCGTGGTTAGCCAGCATGGGGGTGGGGTCGACCGGTTCATCCAGACCATCTGCGACCGGTTTGCCGAAGCCGGCTATGCTGCTGTGGCCCCCAACCTGTACCACCGGGTCCCGGACGATGTGCTGAACGGCGATCCCCGGCCCCGGCCCTGGGACGTACTTAGCGACCCCGACATCGTGGCCGACATCAATGCCACCGTGGATTTCCTGCGCAACCACCCGGCGATTAACGGCGACAAGATTGGCATTACCGGCTTCTGCATGGGTGGCCGGGTTGCCTGGCTGGGCGCTGCCAGCAATCCTCACATCAATGCCCTGGCCCCCTACTACGGTGGCAATATTCTGGTCACCTGGGGCGCCGGCGAAACACCGCCCTTCGAACTGGCCAATAACATTAACTGCCCCATCCTGTTCCATTTCGGGGAGGTGGACGAAAACCCGTCCCAGGATGACATGCGCAAATTCGACGCCGAACTCACCCGGTTGGGCAAGGCCCACCAGTTCTATACCTACCCCGGCGCCGACCACGCGTTTATGGACTTCACGGGCCCGCGGCACCACCAGGAAGCCGCCGACGCTTCCTGGCCCCGCACCCTGGAGTTCTTTGCCGCTCACATCGGCTAGCAGCTTTTGTATCCTCTCCACGTCAGGAGAGAAGTCAGGAAGGGGTGAAAGGCGTGAAGCAGCGACTTGCCCCGACCGACTCAACCAGGATCCCAGGCAAACGTGTCCTAAACGGCGGGCCCTCCTGGCCCCACATAATCTTGGAGGAAAGTAATGGCTAGAGTTTCTCTCGACCTGGACGACAAGGCAGACCTGCAGGTAGTGGGCGCTACCGGTTGGCGGCGCGCCATGGGCATGGTTCCCGGCGAACCCAACCAGGGGCTGGTGGCCGAAATGCGCGGCGTCCCTGCCCGCCTTCCCGACTACGACGATTCCGGCTGGGAGCAGCCCGAGACTATCCAGGAACGCCTGTCGATAGGCTTTACCTTTGCCTGGTATCGCCTCGCCTTTACCATGCCCGAGTCGGTCAAGGGCCAGTCAGCGGCCGGCAATCGGGTTTTCTTTGAATGTAATGTGGACAACTACGGTGAGGTCTACATTGACGGGGCCATTGATCGCAACATCGGTGTGATCACCGGCAACAACACACCCAAACGGGTAGCGCTAACCGATTCCGCGGTGCCCGGAACGCAGCACGTGGTAGCCGTGCTGGTGGGCAATGCTCCGCTGGGCGACCCCGTGGGAGCAATCTTTTTCCGCCACGCTACGCTGGCTTTTGAAGAAGCTCCCCGCTAGAACTTGGCTCACCACTCCCCTCCTCAACTTAAGGGAGAGTGTCATTAAGGGAGTGACAAGTAGCCACTTGCCACTCCCATTGCTTTCCACTTCCTTGGAATAACCCCAGCTCCTTCCGTTCTTGCTCACCAGGGAAGTCCGCCCAATCTTCCGTATTGCTGGAGAGACTGTTATGACTAACAGGTCCTACGCCGGACAGGTCAACGCCCCCGAGTTCCCGCCGGGCATGGAATGGGTCAACACGGACCGGCCCCTGACTATGGCAGAACTAAAGGGCCGGATCGTCCTGCTGGACTTCTGGACCTATTGTTGAATCAACTGCATGCACATCTTTCCGCAGTTGCGGAAACTGGAACGCAAGTACGCCAGCGAACTTACGGTTATCGGTGTCCATTCCGCCAAGTTCCCCAACGAGAAGGAAAAGGAAAATCTCTATAACGCCGTTAAGCGATACGAGCTTGAGCACCCGGTAGTTAACGACGCTGAGTTCCAGGTATGGCAGCAATACGCCTGCCGTGCCTGGCCCACAATGATGTTCATCGATCCCCAGGGCAAGGTCATCGGCAAGCACGAAGGGGAATTGAACTACGAGGACATGGACCGCCTTCTGGGCCAGATGGTCGCGGAGTTCGATAGCGCCGGACTGTTGGAACGGCGGGAGTTGGAGCATTCTGCGGAAGCGGAGTCGGATACCCCGCTTTCCTTTCCCGGCAAGGTGTTGGCCGATGAGGCTGGCAACCGCCTCTTTATTGCCGATAGCAACCACAACCGAATCGTCGTTGCCACTTTGGACGGGACCGTTACCCACGTCATAGGATCGGGGCAAGAGGGTTTGGTTGATGGCGACTTCGATTCCGCACAGTTCAACCACCCGCAGGGAATGGCCCTTGCCGGCGAAGTCCTTTACGTCGCCGACACCGAAAACCACGCCCTGAGGAAAGTTGACCTGGCTTGCGGAAACGTTGCTACTATCGCCGGCAACGGTAACCAGGGCAATCGCCGCTCCGGCATGGAGCAGGGAGAATCCACCGAGCTCAATTCTCCCTGGGACCTGGTCTTCCACAACGACAGCATCTATATTGCCATGGCCGGTTGCCACCAGCTTTGGGTAATGGACCTGCAGACCGGGATGATTGGCCCTTATGCCGGCACCGGAGCCGAATCCATTTCCGACGGGGCCCTGGCGGAGGTAACGCTGGCCCAGCCCAGTGGCATTACCACCGACGGCCATCGCCTCTACTTTGCCGACAGCGAAACCAGCGCCATCCGGTCCGCCGAGCTTGACCCGAAGGGCCGGGTTCGGACTATCGTGGGCCTGGGCTTGTTCGAATTTGGCGACCGGGACGGCGAAGGGCATCTCGTCCGTTTGCAGCACCCCCTGGGCATAACAATGAAAGACGGCGTTCTGTACATCGCCGACAGCTACAACCATAAGATCAAGGTAATAATGCCGGTTCCCCGCAGTTCAACAACCCTTCTGGGTACCGGTTCAGCCGGCTACGTTGACGGTGGTCCTGAAGAGGCGGCGTTCTCCGAGCCGGCCGGCCTTAGCATCGCTGGCGGTAAGCTGTTTATCGCAGACACCAATAACCATGCCATTCGTGTAGCTGACATGGAGACGTGGGAGGTGACTACGCTGGACATCAAGTGGCCGGCCTAGCCAACCTGTAGCAATCTGGATGTGGCCAAAAAACTTGGGGGCGGATTTTGTACCCGCCCCCTGAACGTTGTAGCTAATTCTCGCTGGTGTTTACGGCATGCACTTAAACGTCTAGCAGTACTCCATACCCTGATTTATCACGAATATGCGGTCTTTCTGGGCCAGGTCTTTCTCCACCGACAGTTCCGCGCCGGGGAACAACTCTTTGGCCAGAGACTCTACCGCCGGCACCTGCTCCGGGTCCAGTTCCAGCAGGACAATCCGTGATCTTTCAGTTTTCCCGGGGCCTGCTGAAGCAAGCGGCGGATCAGGTCCAGCCCGTCCGGGCCACCATCCAGGGCAAGTTGAGGTTCCTGTCGGACCTCGGGCTGCAGGTTGGGAATCCGCTCCGAAGGGATGTAAGGCAGGTTCGCCAGGACCAGATCAACGGGTTCAGGCACCGGTTCCAGCAGGTCACCCTTGCCCAGTGATACCCGGTCCATCACATTGTGAGCCCGAACATTGTAGGCCGCCACGTCCAGCACATCGTCGGCGCAGTCAACTGCGAAGATTCGGGCCGCTGGCAGGTGAAGAGCCAGGTTTATGGCAATGGCCCCGGTTCCTGTGCCCACGTCGGCAATCACCAGTTCAGGCGTTTCCATTCCCATCAGCGCCATAAACAGGGCATGCTCCACCAGGCACTCAGTTTCCGGCCGGGGAATCAGGACATTGGGGTTCACCAGCAGGTTGACGCCGTAAAATTCCTTGTACTGCAGAATGTAGGCCAGGGGTTCCCGCAAAAGGCGCCGCTCCATTATCTCGGCCAGTGCCTGTTCCTGCTGGGATGTAAGTTCAGTTTCCTGCTGGGAGAAGAGGTCGTGACGCTGCATGCGCATCACGTTCATCAGCATCACCTCGGCTTCGAGGCGTGCGTCGGGAATGTGACTGGCTTCGAGGGTGCGGTGGGTCTGTTGAACGGCTTCGCGAAGAAGGGGCATTACGGCTAATCTACGGCTCTAGGCCGTCACCTCTTCCAGCAGACGGCTCTGTTCCCACGCAATCAACGCGCCGATAATGTCGTCCAGTCCTGCTCCGTCCATGATGTTCGGAATCCCGTGGAAACTGGAAGAAATCCGGTGGTCGGTTATCCTGTCCTGCGGATAATTGTAGGTGCGAATCTTCTCTGACCGGTCGGCGTGTCCCACCTGGGATCGGCGGTTCTCGGAGATTTCGGCGTCGTGCCGCTCCTGCTCTGCTTCGAACAGCCTGGCCCGGAGCATGGCCATGGCCTTCTGCTTGTTCTTGTGCTGGGACCGCTCGTCCTGGCACACCACTACCAGACCAGTGGGTTCGTGGACGATGCGAACGGCGGTGGCCACCTTATTGACGTTCTGACCTCCGTGGCCGCCGGCGTGGAAAATGTCGATGCGCAACTCGTCCTGGTTGACATTGACCTCCACTTCATCGGCCTGGGGTAGCACCGCCACGGTGGCCGTCGATGTGTGGATGCGGCCCTGGGCTTCGGTTTCCGGGACCCGCTGGACCCGGTGAACACCTCGCTCGTACTTAAGCCGGCTGAAGGCGCCCCTGCCCTGAATTTCCAGCACCACCTTGTTATAGCCCCCCAGGTCGGAGGGGTTGGAGTCCATTACCTCCACCTTCCAGTGCTGCAACTGGGCGTAACGCGTGTACAGGCGGGCCAGGTCGCCGGCAAACAGCCCCGCTTCCTGCCCTCCGGTGCCGGCGCGTATCTCCACGATAACGTCTCGTTCGTCGTTCGGGTCTCTGGGCAGCAGGGCGATCTTCAGTTCCTCGGCCAAGGCCGCAAGACTCTGCTCAACGGCTTCCAGTTCTTCCCGGGCCATCTGGACGATTTCCGGGTCGCCGCCTTCAGATACCAGCGCCTGCAGGTCAGCCTCTTCGGTCTGGAGTGAAAGGTGCCGCTGGGCTATTTCGACAAGATTCTCAAGGCCGGCCCTTTCCCTGGCCAGCTTCTGGATCTGTTCGAAATTCGCGGCCACTTCAGGCCGGGCCATTTCAGTTTCGATTTCCTGGTTGCGCCTGACAATGGCGTCCAGCTTGTCAAATATGGAACTCATCGCGATTCTCGATGAAAAATGCTAAAAATAATTCAAAATCAGGGGCATTAATACACTAATAGTTTATACCACCGTGTAACTGGCAACAAGGGCATAATACATAAGCGGCCTGATTTTCGTCGAATGCCGGGCACAACTCATCAGGAAATCGCAGGGTCTAACTTGCCACCCGTCTTGTGGTACTGTCACCCCGTCGGTTTGATGCCGTAATGTATGGCAACCGTTCCGAAGCCGAGCTTGCGATAGCCCACCTCCGTCAGTCCCACCTGCGAAAAAAGCGCCGCCAGACGGTCCGCTTGCAGGAAGTAGTCCACCGACTGAGGCAGGTATGTATATGCGCCGCGGTCTCCGGCCACGACCTGGCCAACCAGGGGCACCAACCCGTGGAAGTACAGGCGGAACAGGCGGGACTTGATTCCCGGGCCCATCGGCGTCAGTTCCAGCGTGGTTACCCGTCCTCCCGGACTGACTACCCGGGCCATTTCCGCAATGGCCTGGGGCAGGTCGGGCATGTTTCGGAGACTGAAGCCCGCCGTCGCACAGGCAAAGGCGCCATCGGGAAAGGGCAAACGAAGCGCGTCGCCCTGCACAAAGACAGTATTTCGGTCTTCGACCCTCCGACTCCTCTTGTGTTGGGCGATTGTCAGCATCTCGGGCAGCAAATCCACGCCAACTGCCTTGTCTATACCAGGCTGTTGAGCCAGGGAAAAGGCCAGGTCGCCGGTACCTGTGGCAATATCCAGGGCAGGCCCGGACAGCCCTTCCGCCGTTGTTCGGGCGGTAACCCGCTTCCAGTGGTGGTGCATTCCCCCGGTCATGAGGGAATTCATAAGGTCGTAACGGCCGGCGATGCGGGCGAATAAGTCGGCCACATAAGCCTGTCTGGCTTCCCCGCTAAGGTGCGCCATAAATCAGGTTGCCTTACCGAATATCATTCCGGCAACGTCCCTTCCCGATATTGCAGTTCTTCTGGAAGCTCCTGCTCTACGTCCAGGGCTACCAGCACCCGCTGTGCCACAAAACTGGCAATGTCTTCAACACCCTTGGGCTTCAGGTAAAAGGCAGGCTCCGGCGGGAGGATAATTGCGCCGTTGCGGGTAAGGGCCAGCATATTTTCCAGGTGGGTGGCGTGAAGGGGAGTTTCTCTTGGAACCAGCACCAGCTTGCGCCGTTCCTTCAGGCAGACGTCGGCAGCCCGCAGCAGCAGGTTGTTGGCCAGGCCATGAGCAATGGCCGCCATACTATTCATGCTGCACGGCACGATAGCCATGCCCCCAGTGGCAAAAGTGCCGCTGGCGATGGATGCTCGCATATCGCCCAGCGGGTAATGGGTGAATTGGGGATGCTCTTGCCACTCCGCCAGGGACTCGCTGAAGGGCGTGTCCAGCTCTTCCTGCCAGACCAGGCGGGCAGCGTTGGTGCACACCATGATTGTGGGAACGTTCCGCAGCAGAAGCGCGTCCACCGTGGCCCGGGCCAGAATCGAACCGCTGGCTCCGGAGATTCCCACGATGACCGGTTTCTGCGGACTGCCGGACATTTGGTCCTTATGTGTCAATGCCACTCTAAATCACCAGGGCTATTATGGTGAACACCAGTAACTGTACGGAAATATAACCGTTGACGCGGAAGAAGACCGCCCCGATCCTGGAAAGGTCGTCAGGGCGTACCTGTCGATTCTCATATATCAGCAACAGAGCGGCGATCGCCCAGCCGATGTAGTAGGGCCAGGCCAGTTCCAGCAGGATTCCCAGGGCCAGCAGCGCGCAAACCGACAGGAAATGCATAATGCGCGCCAGCCACAGCGTCTCAGCAATTCCGATGCGGCTCGGCACGGACCGAACACCGTATTCCCGGTCAAAGTCGTAGTCGGGACAGGAGTATATCAGGTCGAATCCCCCGGCCCACATGGCTACCGCAAAACTGATCAACAGTGGTTCCCAGGATAGCTGACCAGTTACGCCTATCCAGGCAGCGGTGGGTGCAATGGCCAGGGCCCAGCCCAGGCAGAAATTGCACAGCCAGGTAAAGTACTTGGCGTACGAATAGAAGACTACGTACGCAGCGGCGAAGGGAGAGAGCAACAAGGCCAGCACATTTAGCTGCGATGCCGCTGCCAGTAGAATCACCAGTCCCAGAACCGCCATCGCCATTACTTCCCACGACTTGAGCAAGCCGCTTGGCAAATGCCGGTCTCTGGTGCGGGGGTTCGCCGCGTCCTCCTTGGCATGTACCAGGCGATTGGCCGCCATGCCAAGGGTGCGGGCGCCGAACATGGCTACATTTATCCAAATGAAGGCCCACCAACCCGGCCAGGGGTGGCCGTTAACGGCTTGCGACGCCAGCGCCATTCCTATGAAGGCGAAGGGAAGGGCAAATAGAGACTCCCAAATGCGAATGGAGCTGAGGTAGAGGGAGATTCTGTTCAGCCAGGCTGCGGGTTCGTTGCCTTTAATTCCGGTGTCTTGCATGATTACCGGGAAATTATAGCAGTTGGCAAGCCTATCCACCGCCCTGTAAATTGGAACGCCAGGACAAATGGACCTGACCTAACCGAACCCGTATTCCTTCCAGCGGGAGTCTACCAGCGCTGTGATTTCGGGCGACATCTCAATGTCCGGAGGCCAACCCCGGGTATAGCCTTCCTCCGGCCCCTTTCTGGTCGCGTCAATGCCTACCTTGCCGCCAAACCGGGGCGTGGGTGAGCCAACCTCCAGGTCGTCCAGGGGCCCTTCCACGATTACGATGTCCTTGCTGGGATTGATGTTGTTGGCGACCCGCCAGGTTACCTCCGAGGGATTCTGCACATCAACGAAGTCGTCCACAACGATGATCGTCTTGGTCAGGTTCATCAATCCCAGGCCCCACAGGCCATACATGACCTTTCGGGCCTGCCCCGGATATTCTTTCTTGATAGAAACCAGTACCAGGTTGTGGAATATCCCTTCGGCCGGCATGTTCATGTCCACGATTTCCGGCATGATCATCTTGATGATAGGCATGAAGATGCGCTCGGTCACCTTGCCCATCCAGTAGTCTTCCATGGGTGGGCGGCCTACAACCGTGGCGGGGTAAATGGGGTTGCGCCGGTGGGTGATGGTTGTAACGTGGAAAACGGGATACTCCTCTGGCATGGAGTAATAGCCCGTGTGGTCGCCAAAGGGGCCCTCCATCCGCTGCTCGTCGGTGAAGACGTGCCCTTCCAGCACGATTTCAGCCTGGGCCGGCACCATCAGGTCCACCGTCCTGGCCTTGACGAGGTCAACTCCATCTTCACGTATGAAGCCGGCCATGGCCATTTCGTCCATGTCCGGCGGCAGCGGGGCAGAACCCGTCCACATTGTGGTAGGGTCGGCTCCGATGGCCACCGCCACTTCAAGCCGGTTATCCTCCCTTTCCTGGCTGATCCGGTAATGGTGGGCGCCCACCTTGTGCGTCTGCCAGTGCATGCCCGTGGTACGGTTATCATAGACCTGCATGCGGTAAGTGCCGTAATTCTGGGTGCCGGTCTCCGGGTTCTTGGTGATTACCAGTGGCAGAGTAATGTACCGCCCTCCGTCCATAGGCCAGCACTTCAAAATGGGAAATTTGTAGAGGTCCACTTCGTCGCCCTGGAGTACCACTTCCTGGCATGGCGCGCGGTTTACGGTTTTGGGCTGAAATCGCCCAATGCGGATAATCTGCCCCAGGGTACGCAGCTTATCCATCAAACCATCCGGGGCGCCCTGGGCCAACTGCAGCATTCCCTCAATGCGCTCCACCAGTTCGTCTACCTTGTCCACACCCAGCGCCCATGCCATGCGCTGGTCAGAGCAGAAGATATTCATAAATACCGGCATGTCATAGCCGGCCACGTTTTCGAACAATAGGGCCGGCCCGCCACTCTTCACCATCCTGTCGGCGATTTCCGTCATTTCCAGTTCACAACTCACCGGTGTCTTTATCCGGTGCAATTGGCCCCGCTTTTCGAGGAAGTCGGAGAATTCGCGCAAGTCTCTAAAGTTCATTGAGGTGTCCTTGTGAAACGAGAGTGGCAGGCATCAAGATATGTGCGGCATTCCCAGTCATGGGGATGCGCCCGGGCGCCAGTTCATTCTATAGAGGGGTCGAATGAGCCGCAACCAAGGGGATCGCCCGCGCAGCGCCGCCGGCCGGCGAGCCACGACCAGGCAATTGGGGGCTGACAGCCGAGGGCCGGAGTACAGACACAGGTTGTAGTAATCGAGCAACCTTGGAGAGGCAGGATCGCCCTTTGCTAATCTCTGCAAAAACAA
>OZ219947.1:0-38594 GCA_964291565.2 Dehalococcoidia bacterium | reverse complement strand
AAGTGGGCCAAAGACGCCACAGCCTGCATCGCCGCACCAAAGTTCCGATACAGGCAGTCTTCTGGAAGGTCCCCAGGGGAGCCCGCCCTTCCCTTAAGGAGACGGCCGGATTCAGGCGACTGCCGGACGCCAGAGAGTGTCGCCAAATGCATCGTCATTCCTCTTAAGACAGAAAGCTCGACTCCGGCCTGTTGAGGGTGCCGCCCACCACAGGCGTACATTCTGGCATTGCGGGAACGACGAAATGGGAGGGTCGGTGACTCCGACCTTCAATTTGACGACAGACGCCGGATAAATCCGGCGTGACGACCGCCCGGGCTAGGCGGGGGATATCTTTCCGGCCTTCCGGCGTTGCCGGAATAAGGATTTTTTATTTTCTAGCGCCATTTTGGGCCGTTTTGAGCCGTTTCGTATTTGGCAACGGGGCCATAACTGGGTGGGATGGCACTCCAGTGGGCCACCGGGAGCCCTTTCCCAGATAGGGAATTGACCCGGGAAACGGCCCATGCCGGACCGTTTTGGGCCGTTTTGGGCCACGGTCGGAAAGGGATACAGCTGACCCATTAGCTGGGGAATAAGGGCGACCATACGATTATAGTAGTGGAGCGCTTTCCTTTGAGGCAAGGCACAGATGTCAGGAATAACCGTTGTCAGGAGTAACCGTTCAGAGGCAAGGGGAACACACCGGACCCTATGCCGTCCTTCCGGTCATCCGCGGCGATCGGAATCCACGAAGGCCAAAGGGCCTGCGACGAACTGCAAGGCAAGATTTCCGGATTGTCGGCCTGAGGCGGTTCGCCGGAAGGACGACTTATGGGGCGCCATGATTCCTCGGGTTTGAAGAGTTAACGACCAGTTGACGGTTTTCCGGCCGAGTTGGTAGTATCCCATCGCTTGCGACGGCCCAAGTCGCCAATGTGCGAAAAGGCGCCATTTCGATGTCTTATTTCTGAAACACGACAAAATTGTTTCGTTTTTCGTTGCAGGGGTATTGACACGAATTGGTCTGACTGCTAGTATTCCACTCGGTTGAATGCACCGCTGTGATAGGGAGTAATAAGAGCGCTCTGTCACCAGAGAGCCGGCGAATGGTGAAAGTCCGGCGACAGTAAGGCTCCCAACTCGCCCTGGAGCGGCCCGCCTGAATGGAGTAGGGCGCGGCGGTTGACCCCGTTAGAGGTTGAAAAGAGCTGTTTCGGTCCAAGTTGCGATGCTTGCATTGTCACCGGCCGGAAAAGAAGGGTGGTACCGCGGGTTAATGCGACATTAAACCCGTCCCTTCGGGGACGGGTCTTTTTTTATTTGAGGCGATTGAGGCAAAAATGGAATACACCGGCGCAGAAATTGTTTGCGAAAGCCTTCTCAAGGAGGGGGTTGAGGTCATCTTCGGGCTACCCGGCGGTGCGGTCCTCCCCTTCTATGGGGCACTGAGCGGTTATCCTCAGCTGCGCCATGTCCTGGTGAGGCACGAACAGGCAGCCGCCATGGCGGCGGACGGCTACGCCAGGGCCACGGGAAAGGTGGGGGTTTGTACTGCTACTTCCGGCCCCGGGGCCACCAACCTGGTTACCGGCATCGCCGGAGCGATGATGGACTCCATACCCATGGTGGCCATTACCGGCCAGGTACCCCGGCCGGCCATCGGCAGGGACGCTTTCCAGGAGACCGATATCACGGGCATTACCTTGCCCATAACCAAGCACAATATGCTGGTTATGGAGGTGGACGACATCGCCCCGGCGATCAAGGAAGCCTTCTACATTGCCCAGTCGGGCCGCCCCGGTCCGGTGCTGCTCGACATTCCCAAGGACGTGCTGGCCGGAGACCGGCGGCCCTTCGTCTGGCCGGAGACCGTCAATCTTCAAGGCTATGAACCGCCCGGCGAGGCCGACGAAATCCAGTTAAGCCAGGCGGTGGAACTGATAAACCAGGCCGAGCGCCCCGTGATAATGGCGGGGCATGGCATTCTTATCTCTCATGCTTTCGCTGAACTGCGGGAACTGGCTGAGAAGGCCCAGATTCCGGTGATTACCACGCTGCTGGGCATCAGTTCTTTCCCAACGGACCACTTTCTGCACACCGGGATGCCGGGGATGCACGGCATGGCCTACGCCAGCCTGGCCATCGATAAGGCCGACCTGCTGATTTCCCTCGGCATGAGGTTCGACGACCGGGTGACCGGCCGCATTTCCGATTTCGCTCCAACGCCAAGGTAGTGCACGTGGACGTTGACCCTTCGGAGTTCCACAAGAACGTCAAGGCGACGGTGCCTGTCCTGGGCAACCTGAAACAGGTACTGAAGCAAATGCTGCCCCTGGTGGACCGGAAAACCCACGTTGAATGGCTGCAGTACATCGACACCCTGCGGGCCGAGCACCCGTCTTTGTACATCCGGCAGACCGACGAACTGCTGCCCCAGTACGTAATGAAGCAGCTTTCGGATATCACCGAGGGCAATTCCATCATCGTCACCGGCGTGGGACAGCACCAGATGTGGGCGGCGCAGCATTACGCCTACAAGGAACCCAACTCACTGCTCACATCAGGCGGGCTGGGAGCCATGGGTTTCGAGGTTCCCGCTGCCCTGGGCGCCAAGGTGGGCCGACCGGACAAGACCGTCTGGTCCATTGCCGGCGACGGCGGCTTCCAGATGACCCTCTGCGATCTGGCCACCGCGGTGGAAAACAACATCGATGTCAAGTTCGCCATCCTCAATAACGGCACGCTGGGGATGGTGCACCAGTGGCAGGAGTTCTTCTACGACAAGGACTTTTTTGCCACCGTGTATTCCGGGAACCCGGATTTTGTGAAGCTGGCCGAGGCCTATGGCATTACCGGAATAAGGGTGACCGACAAAGCCCAGGTGGACGCCGCCATAAGGCAGGCAATGGAGACCCCCGGCCCGGTGGTGGTTGACTTCATCGTCAAGCAGGACGAACAGGTGTACCCGATGATTCCGGCCGGAGAGTCTGTAAATGAAATTATGGAAGAACCCATACCCGAGAGGATTTTCTAAATGAACGGTAATGGCCGTCACCACACCATAATTGCCCTGGTCCAGGACCGGCCCGGTGTCCTCACCCGGGTGGCCGGACTGTTCCGTCGCCGGGGCTTCAATATCTCCAGCCTGGCAGTTGGCAACAGCGAACAGAAGGGCCTTTCCCGAATGACCTTCGTCGTCGACGGAGACCAGTACACTGTTGACCAGGCAACCAGGCAACTGGACAAGCTAATCGAGGTTGTAAAGGTAGCCAACATCTCCGAGGAAGAAATTGTCTCCCGGGAGTTGGCCCTGATCAAGGTTAAGGTTACACCTGAAACCCGGGGAGAAATCCTGGAGATGGTGAACCCCTTCCGGGCGGAAATCGTTGACGTCGGCGCCAAGTCCATGGTTATTGAGGTGACGGGCAGCGGCGACAAGATCCAGGCGCTCTACGGCCTACTGGAACCCTTCGGCGTGCTGGAGTTGATGCGTACCGGCCGGGTGGCCATGGTGCGCGGCCAGTCGGAGGCACGGGTCAGCGATGACCTGGTCCTGGACTACCACGGCGACCATCTCAAGGTGAACGAAGTCTACGAAGTGGGTTCGTATTAACCGACGTGGCGAAATGAGCCGGCAGTGACCGGAATACAGAAAGAACAAGGAAGGAATAATACGGCAATGGTAAACGTTTACTACGACCAGGACGCAGATCTGGGGGCGCTGGAAGGCAAGACTATCGGCATCATTGGTTACGGCAGCCAGGGCCACGCCCACGCCCTCAACCTGCGGGACAATGGACAGAAGGTAATGGTGGGACTCTACGCTGGCAGCCGCAGCCGGGAAACTGCTGCGGCCGAAGGACTGGCAGTGGCGGACGTTTCCGAGGTTACTGCCGCTTCCGACGTGGTTATGGTCCTGATTCCCGATCACGTTCAGGGCGAGACCTACCGCAACGAGATTGCTCCCAACCTGAAGCCGGGCAACGCCCTGATGGTAGCCCACGGCTTCAGCATTCACTACCGGGAAATGGTTCCTCCCGATAACGTAGATGTGATGATGGTGGCCCCCAAGGCTCCCGGCCACCGCATGCGGGAACTGTTCACCGAAGGCGTTGGAGTTCCCGGCCTGCTGGCGGTGCACCAGGATGCTACGGGCAACGCCAAGCAGATCGGCCTGGCCTATGCCAAGGGCGTGGGCTGCACCGGCGCCGGCGTGCTGGAAACCACCATCAAGGACGAAACGGAAAGCGACCTGTTCGGCGAGCAGAGCATTCTCTGCGGCGGCGTGACGGCGCTGGTCAATGCGGCCTTTGAGACGTTGGTGGAGGCGGGCTATCCCCAGGAAATCGCCTACTTCGAGTGCCTGCACGAGCTAAAGATGATTGTGGACCTGATGTACCAGGGCGGCCACAACTACATGCACTTCTCCGTCAGCGACACGGCGGAATACGGTTCATTGAGCCGCCGGGAACGAATCATTGACGAGCACGTCCGCGAGAATATGCGTGCCGTGCTGCGGGAAATCCAGGACGGTACCTTTGCCCGGGAATGGATTACCGAAAATCACGAGGGCCGGCCCCGGTTCGGCCCCATGCGCGAAGCGGCCCAGAACGCGCCCATCGAAAGCATCGGCAAGGAACTGAGGGGAATGATGCCCTGGATGGACCCGAAATAGACGGCCCGAAGGTCTTATCAAACAGGTTCCCCAACGGGTAGGGGAGGTCCGGAAGCATCGGTTTCGTTGGCAAACACCGGCCCCCCAGCAGGAGGTAAAAATGAATGCGGAGGTAACTTGCACAGCAGTTCACCATCGCACGCTGGTCTTGGCTGGGCTGGCTGCGGTGGACTGCGGGGCCCTGGCCTCCCTTTCCGGTGGAATTTAATGACCCCAATTGCTAACTAATTACTTTAGAGGAAGGGTAAGGTTATGGCTAACGAAGTTGTAAGGTTCCTGGACACTACCCTCCGGGATGGAGAGCAGTCCGCCGGCATTGGAATGACGGTGGACGAGAAGATTGAGATTGCCCGCCAGCTGGGCCGGCTGAATGTTGACATTATTGAGGCCGGTTTTGCCGCCAGCTCTCCCGGCGACTTCCAGGCGGTAAGCACAATTGCCAAAGAGGTAAAGGGACCGGTTATCTGCTCCCTGGCCCGCGCCCACCCCAATGACGTGGACCAGGCCTGGGGCGCCATTCAGAACGCCGAGTCGCCTCGCATTCACGTTTTCCTGTCTTCGTCGGACATTCACGTTATGCACCAGCTTCGCAAGAACCGGGAAGAGGTCATTGATATGGCCGTTTCCATGGTGGAGCGGGCCAAGGGCTATTGCAACGACGTGGAGTTTTCGCCCATGGACGCCACCCGCACCAACCCGGAGTACCTTTTCCAGATGCTGGAGGCGGTGATCCGGGCCGGCGCCACCACCATCAACATTGCCGACACCGTGGGCTACGCGATCCCCTCGGACTTTGCACGGCTGCTGAAGGAAGTCCAGGAGAAGGTTGAGGGCATGGACAAGGTTACCCTCAGCGTCCACTGCCACAACGACCTGGGGCTGGCCGTGTCCAACAGCCTGGCCGCCGTAGAAGCCGGCGCTCGCCAGGTGGAGGGCTGCATCAACGGCATCGGAGAGCGGGCCGGCAACGCCTCACTGGAAGAGATCATCATGGGGCTGGACACCCGAAAAGACCTGTTCGGTGTGGACATCAACGTTGATACCACCCAGCTTTATCCTACCAGCCGCATGGTCAGCCGCATCACCGGCATGTCCGTCCAGGCCAACAAGGCCGTGGTTGGAGAGAACGCATTCCGCCACGCCTCCGGCATCCACCAGGACGGGGTGCTGAAGGACCGGTCCACCTACGAGGTGATGCAGCCCGAGCGCGTGGGGGTACCCGGAAACAGCCTGGTACTGGGCAAGCTCAGCGGCCGGGCCGGCCTGCAGGCCCGCCTGGAAGCCCTGGGTTACAGCCTGTCCCGGGAAGAAGTCTCCAACGTCTTCGAGTCGTTCAAGGAACTGGCCGACAAGAAGCGTGAGGTCACCGACCGGGACCTGGAAATCCTGACCGACCGGGACCTGGAAATCCTGATGGACGAGGAGAAGCGCAGCACTTTCGAGGCAATCAGCTACAACCTGGAGCACATCCAGTTTTCCAGTGGCGACCACGACATTCCCACAGCCACCGTGCGGCTGTCCGACCCCCAGGGCAATATGAGCTCTGACGCCTCCACGGGCAACGGCCCGGTGGACGCGGCATGCAAGGCCATTGACCGGGTTATCGGCTGCTCAACCAAGCTGGTGGACTTCAATGTCCAGTCAGTCAGCGAGGGCCTGGACGCCATCGGTACGGTAACCGTGCGCATAGAGAACGGAGGCCGGACCTTTTTCGGCCGGGGCGCTTCCACCGATATCATCGTAGCAAGCGCCAAGGCATACCTGAGCGCGGTCAACCGTATGCTGGCCGCCGACGAGGAGGCCGCCCTGCCGGCCGTGGGCACTACGCCGGACTAGGGCCAACTGGGCAGACCAGCGTAAAGGGGAGGCGTAACTGCGAAACGCCTCTCCTTTTGCTTGTGCTATAGTATTCAAGACCTGCATTGAGAATAATTTCGGAGAAACCGCTTCGGGAGTTTTGGCGTCGCCACCCGGACGCTGAACAACCGTTGTTGACCTGGATCCAAATGGTGGAGTCACAGGAATGGGATTCTCCATCGCAGATAAGAAGCACCTATAGAACCGCCAGTTTCGTTGCCGACAACCGGATTATCTTCAACATCAAAGGAAACGACTACCGGTTGATTGTATGGGTCAACTACGCCAGGCATTTGGTTTATATCAAGTGGATAGGGACCCATTCCGAGTACGATCGGATCGATGTTTCACAAGTGGGACTATGAGCGAATTACAGGCCATAGAAAGCGATGCAGAACTCGGCGAGGCGTTGGCTCGAGTCGAGGAGGTTTTCTTTGCTGAAGAAGGCACTCCCGAGGCGCAGGAACTGGAAGACCTTGTCAGCAAGATCAGGGCCTATGAGGCTACCCGATTCCCAAGGAAAATGCCAGACCCTATTGAGGCAATCAAATTTGTGATCGAGCAGGGAGCCTATCAACCAGAGGACTTAGCTTCCAGCGCCATCCCCCATTCCGATATTCTGGAAGTGTTGGCCGGAAGGATGCCACTGTCATTTGAAATGGCCAGCACATTGAGTGAGCAACTGGCGATTCCCATGGAATTACTTTGGCCTCGCAGTGAAAACTCCACGGAACTGGGTCGCCCCGCCAAGGAAGCTCACCTGCCCGCCTTAGGCAAGGCGCCAGACTAGTGATTGAGACTGCCCACAGGAAAAATTAGGGGCGGGTGATTGGCACCCGCCCCTAATTTTTCCTGGCCAGTCGCGCCTGCGGCCCGTGCCACGCAGAAGTCACACCAGTTTCATCTGAAAACCGCCATTATCACCTTGCCCATTCTTGCGGTCCAGGTGAACGGCCGGGTAACCCAACCCCCTTAGGTGGGCGGCCAAGTCGGGGAAGCCGTTGACGGTGTAGACCCGTAGGGGTTCACCTGCTGAACATAATTGACCAGGTCGTTGAAGTCGGCGTGGTCGCTGTAGGCCAGGCTGGCATCGCCCCGCCGGCCCCAGCGGCGGCCGCCCTTGCCGGAGGCCCAGCCCGTCAACTCCATATAGCGCTTGCCCAGGGCCAGGTTCATTTCGGAAGACTTGCGGAATCCGGGAGGGCATACCAGCACCTGACCTTCAGCCCAGTGGCCGTTGAGGCAAGAGAACTGGCTGGGGAATTCAACCCCCGCCTCCTGGTAAGCCTCCGCCACTTTGAAAATACCCTCTTCCACCACCAACTCGAACCCTTGTGCCAGAAGGTAATGCATTATTTCCTGGGCCTTGCCCAGCCGCCAGCCCTGCACCACGGGACGTTCGCCCCTGGACAACCACATCCGCAGAGTCTGGTAGGCCGTTTCCAGCACTGTCTCCTCGGAGGGGAAAACGTACTCGGGCTTCCCGTAGGTTGACTCGATAACCAGGGTGTCGCACTCCACAGGCACCAGAGGTTCGTTGATGGGGCTGGGGCGAGCTTTGAAGTCGCCAGTGTAGAGCAGCCGTTCACCGGTCGCCTTGCTGGTGATCAAAGCCTGCGCCGAACCCAGGCAGTGGCCCGCCGGATACAGACTCAGGGTGTAGTCCCCCCGGTCCAACGGCTCCCCGTATTCCAGGGTGATGGGACTTGAACGCTTCAGGTAATCGGACAGCAGCAGTCGGGTGTTAGGAGTCAGCACCGGCTGTAAGTGGCGGGCGGTATGGTCGGAGTGGGCATGGGAAATAAGGCCGAAGTCCTTCTTGCGGAGGGAATCCAGCCACAGGTCAAGTTCGGGGAGAAAAACGCCCCGGTCGAAGATTACGTCCATCGCCATAATTTACCACAGCCGGATAGTTCATTGGCCGACATAAAGGTCAATTCTAGCGCGGCTTGTCTCGGGTGTCCGTTTGACACGTCCCGGCCCAGTGCCTAGACTAGGGCCATCCAACCCATTTCAGCTATGCCCAGCTTTCTTTCAGCCCATTCAGGCAGAGGAGGTTTTGTATGACGACCACCGCCGGAGAAAGATATAACGTGGTGGGCACCCGACCCGCACGCCACGATGGTTTTGACAAGGTAACCGGCGCCGCCCGGTTTGGCGCCGATCTGAACCTGCCCAACATGCTTCACGGCAAGGTTCTGCGGAGTCCCCACGCCCACGCACGTATTCTCAGTATCGACACCAGCAAGGCCGAAGCGCTGCCCGGGGTCATGGCTGTGGCCACCGCCAAGGACTTTCCCATAGTCCAGCAGCGGCCCAACATAGACTACGAAAATGCCAATCAGAACCCGCGCATTATCGCTGAGAACATCCTGGCTGACCGCAAGGCGCTCTACCGGGGTCATGCCGTGGCCGCCGTGGCCGCCACCAATCCCCACGTGGCCGAACAGGCCCTGGACCTGATTGATGTGGAATACGAGGTGCTGCCGGTGGTGCTGGACCTGCACGACGCGCTGAAAGACGACGCACCCCTGCTCCACGACGACATGACCACCCGCTTTCGGGTTGAACGTTTCGGCCCCGGCGACGATACCGGCGAGCGCAGCAACATTGCCGGGCACCTGCAGCACAAGCTTGGCGACGTGGAAGTGGGCTTTGCCGAAGCGGACGTGATCATTGAGCGGGAGTACGAAACCCAGACGGTCCACCAAGGTTACATTGAACCTCACGTCGCCACGTCCCAGTGGTCCACCGACGGCCGCCTGACCGTGTGGACCAGTACCCAGGGAGCCTTTGCCGTGCGAAACACGACTGCCGCCATTCTGGGCATGCCTGAATCCATGGTGAAGGTCATTCCCATGGAAATTGGCGGCGGATTCGGCGCCAAGGGTGTTACTTACCTGGCCCCGGTCACGGCAGTCCTGGCAAAGAAGACGGGCCGGCCGGTCAAGATAGCCATGAGTCGCACCGAGGTTTTCGTGGGCAGCGGCCCAGCTTCGGCGACCTTCATGCGGGTCAAGGTCGGGGCCAAGCGGGACGGCAAAATCACCGCCGGGCAAGTTTACATGGTGTACGAAGCCGGCGCCTTCCCGGGCTCTCCCGTGGGCGGCGGCGCCATCACCAGCTTCGGCTCCTACAACATCGAACACGTCCTGGTGGACGGGTACGACGTGGTCTGCAACAAGCAGAAGGCCCAGTCTTACCGAGCGCCGGGCCAGCCCCAGGCCGCCTTCAGTGTTGAATGCGCCATCGACGAACTGGCCGATGAACTGGGCATGGATCCTATGGATCTGCGCCTGAAGAACGCCGTTAAGGAAGGCGACCGGATGCCTAACGGTGTGCCCCACTCGGTATTTGGCTGTATTGAACTGGAAGAGGCCATGAGAAATCATCCGCACTACAACGCCCCCCTGGGCGGCCCCAACAGGGGCCGGGGCGTGGCGGTGGCCTTCCGGGCGCAGGGCGGCCAGACCTCCTCGGCGACCATCAACGTCAACAACAACGGTACCATCAACCTGATAACCGGTTCGGTGGACATTGGCGGAACCCGCACCGCCATTGCGATGCAGGCCGCCGAGGTACTGGGCATTTCCTCCGAGGACGTGAACCCTTCGGTGGGCGACACCGACAGTGTCGGCTACACCGCCAACACCGGCGGCAGCCGCACTGCTTTTGATACGGGTCTGGCAGCCATCGCCGCCGCGGAGGAAGTCAAGGATAAGATGAAGCATCGGGCGGCTCTGCTGTGGGAGGTCGAGGACGAGGATGTGGAGTTCCATGACGGCGCCTTCGTCTGCACCAAGACGGAAGACCGGCTGACCTTTAAGGAACTGGCCAGCCGGTTGATGCGCACCGGCGGTCCCGTGACGGCGTCCTCCTCAGCCGCCTCAACCGGAGTAGGTCCCATATTCGCCGGCAACATCGTCGATGTGGAGGTAGACCCTGACACGGGCAAGGTGGACATACTTCGCTTTACGGCTTTCCTGGATGCCGGCCAGGCGGTACACCCCAGCTTCGTGGAGGGACAAATCCAGGGAGCCACAGTGCAGGGCATCGGCTGGGCGCTGAACGAAGAATATTTCTACACCCCGGACGGCACAATGGCCAACTCCAGCTTCCTGGACTACCGAATGCCCACCACCCTGGACCTGCCCATGATCGACGCAGTGATCATCGAGGTGCCCAATCCCCGCCATCCCTTTGGCCTGCGGGGTGTGGGCGAAGGCCCCATCATCCCGCCTCTGGCCGCGGTGGCCAACGCGGTCTATCACGCCACCGGCGCCCGGGTGCGCAAGCTGCCCATATCCCCCGGCGCGGTGCTGGAGGCTATGGGGGAGCGGGACGGGGGGTAAAGCCACGGCATACGGATTCCTGGAAACAATCGGGGTGGGTCTTTGGCCCACCCCGACTACTTTGGCAGATTTTCTGAACCGAGCTGCTATCCCTTTAACCCACCGCCGCCGGTTCCATCGCTTCCACCCTGGCGATAAACTCCAGCAGTTGGGCGGCGTAGAAGGTGGCCTTCATGTGGTAGCGGTTTGTGGCGGCGATGCCGGGGAAGGTGTGGTCGTGCTGGCCTATTATGTCCCATTCCTCGTGGGTCCAGGCTGAGGGTCGCAGTTCGGAATTGGGAATCAGGCGGTGGGCGGCCTGCGCGGCCGACACGTGATGCACCTCGTCCGGGGTGTTCCCCTCGAACATCACCACGGGACACTGGATGGACTTTAGCTGATCCTCGGTGAGATCGCTGACCGGGTTGGGACGGGAGTAAATTTCCTGCCAGCGGCTCATTACTGAAATGAACTCCGCCGGGTCCATGGACATTAGCACATCCCGGTTTGCCGGGTTGTCGGCGATTCGCTGGGCGAAGTATTCGGTGTCCGCCACGGCCTGCATTCCACCCTGTCTGGCAGCGTCGATGAACTGGCCATAGTAATTGGGGGCGGTAGCCGCCGCACTGTTGGGACCGCCGCTGACCTCCCAGATAAAGACGCCCTTTGACCACCTCGGGTCGACGTGTCGCCAGGGTGAGGCTGGTCCGGGAACCGGCGGAACCGCCGGCAGCATAGGCGGGGGCGGCGTCCAGCTGCAGCAGCAGTTCGGCCATCTCCTCCCCCCAGTGGTGCTGTTCGGAAAGTTCGCCGGCAATCAGGATATCCGACTTTCCACAGTTACGACGGTCATGAAGAATCACCCGGTAATGCGCTGACAACAGGGCGGCAATGGGTCTCAGACCATTGGTGTCATTGCGGCCGCCGGGCGTGAGGATTACCGCAGGGCCCGTCCTGGGACCATGATCCTCGTAATAGAGGTTGACTCCGTTAACGTTTGCGTAGGACATTTTCATTCTCCTTTGAGCCGATTGGCGCGAATTTCCGGGGCTCTTCGACAAGACTCACCCCAGTTTTAATTGTCCGCAGTAAGGAAGGTTGGGAATTCTGAAGAAACTACTAAGTGGTTACGTAGGGGTTGCCGAAGCGCTCCCGGTGAGCCATTTCCTCCATGGGCTTGCGGGGCACGCTGGGACCGGCCTGATGGTAGTCCAGTACGGTAGCCGTACGGCATCAGGGTTATCAGGTGATAGTCTTCAGGGATGCCCAGGATTTCCTTGACTCCCACCTGCTGTTCTTCGGCGCGAACGCCCACGAAGCAAGTGCCCAGGCCCTCTTCCCACGCCACTAATTCCATCTGTTGCAGCGCGCGGCCGGCGTCAAGCTGAGGACGCGGCGCATCGGGCGCCATAACAATGGCGAATACCAACGGCGCATCGGCAAGAAAGGGTCCCTGGGTTGCAACTTCCGCCAGTCGGGCGATGGTGGCGGGTTCGGTAATCACAACGAAATTCCAGGGCTGGGAGTTGCTTGAACTGGGGGCCCAACGCCCGGCCCGCAGGATTTTCCTGATGACCCGTTCCGGCACCGGATCCGGCTTGTACTGGCGCACCGTCCGGCGGGAGCGGATGCACTCATAAACGTCCATACATTCCTCCTTGACCTATTGCTACTGTTGCTGGACAGCATTATGGCACGGGGCCGCCCCTTTGGATAGCTGCTCCATCTTCAGCCCGATTTCGGCAATCAAAGCCATTAGAATACGGGCTCTCGATAGGGTATAATCGGCTTGGTCTTCCCTGCTGGAAGACCACGGAAATCAACGAAACCGAGGTGAGGTATGCCAGCAGAAATTGGCGATGTAGCGCCGGACTTCAAGCTGCCCTCAGTCAGTGAGGGCGACTTTACCCTCAACCAGTTCAAGGGCGAGAAGAATGTAATTCTGTCCTTCCACGTCTTTGACTTTACATCTGGTTGAACGACGCAAGCCACCTCCTTCCGGTCATTTAACGACCGTTTCCAGGAGGCGAATGCCCAGGTGCTGGGCATCAGTTGCGATCACGTTGCCGCCCACCGGGCCTGGAGCACGGCCATGGGCGGGCTACCCTATCCCGAATTGTCGGACTTTCATCCCAAGGGCGAAGTAACCACCGCCTACGGGCTGTGGAATGAGGAACGGGGCGCCGGAACGCGGGCCGTAATCATCGTGGACAAGGAAGGAATAGTTCGCTTCCGCCAGACCTATGCCCCCGGCACGCTGCCAGAACCCGACAGGATTCTCGAAGAGTTGAAGAATCTCGGGTAGGTTCGCTCGCCTCAGCATTGACGAAGCGAACTCAAAGCGCAAACAAAGGGGGTGAGCTTAAGCTCACCCCTGATTTTTGCCTTGTTTAGCCTGGTCTCGCCGCCTGACGAAAGGTCGACGGCTTTACGAAACAGAATCAGGCGCCGATTTTTTCGATGAGGAAGTTCATAGTTCCCCTTGGAACCGTAATTTCCACCGTATCTCCTACCGTCTTGTCGAGCAGGGCCTGGCCAACCGGCGAAACGGTGGATATCTTGCCGGACTTAACATCGGCTTCCCGCTTGTCCACAAGGGTATAGTTGATTACCTTCCCCGAGCTCACATCCTTTATGGTTATATTGCTGCCCACAACCACGCGCTTGCCTGAATTGGTATCGACTTCTCCGGAAAGAATCTGGGCACTGGCCACCTCGGACTCCAGTTCCCGAATCTTGGCAGCAACGAAACCCTGGCGCTCTTTAGCGGCGTCCAGGGGCGCATTCTCGCGGAAGTCCTTGCCGGCCATGGCTTCCCGGACTTCCTCGTCCGCCTTTACCTTCTCCACCTTGTACTTTTCCAGTTCATCAACCAGGCGTTCGTACCCTTCCTGACTCAACCGGGGGCCGCTGGCCTGGCTGTCGGCCGCCGTGGTCTGGCGCCCCGTTCCAGTTCGGCGCGACCGGCTGGCCCGGAGATGAACAGACAAGTTAATCTCGATCCAGTCCCTCTTCCTCAGAAAAACGAAGAACTCCTTGACGGGAACCAGTCGTTTCTGGGCGTCGGCTCCCCTCTGGGAAAACTCTCGGGCGTAGTCTTCCACCAGGCTGGGCGAAAGATCGTGAATCTTGCGGTCTCGGCCGTACCAGTCTATGAATCGGAGGATTTCCTGGTGCCCATCCATCGATTTCTTGGAGTTCTTGAGGTTCTTCTTCTCAATTACGAACAGCCCAAGAGCATCGTGCAGGTTGTCGGGCGTCGCCCGTTCTGAAGGTGGCGCCGAAACAACGGCAGTATCGGTGGCAGAATCATTGGGCGTAACCAAGGCGAATACCTCCTGCGTGCTTTTGGTTGGACGGCCCAGAATGGCAGCAAGTGAAAGAAAACTGCGTTTGGCCGCCGGAGACTTGAGGATTAAGTTTGAGCAGTTGTGGTAGTCGGGTACTCCCGTCCAGGAGCTTCCCAGGACACAGAGCCATTGTGACTGGGTGGTTAAGGTCGGGGGACTTGCCTGGGTCAACAGGTGCGATAGGATCGCCAATGGTGGAGGGAGTGGAAACGCCTAGCTGCAAAGGCTTCAGCCTGTGCAAACGGAGCCCGAACTTCGGCGGAAATTTTCTCACAACCTTGAGATCCTTTAGCGAGAACATAGCAAGCCCGATCGGGGAGAGTTCAGCCTCACTGAGACTATGGTAACAGTATTCGCGAGCACTGGCAACGTAGATTTTGTCTCCCGCGGCGAGACCTGGACAGGATGGCTGGCGTGGTGACCTGAACAATATTCTTCCGGATTGAAGTGGCGTTGACCAGGCTAGAGATGGGAGTTTAAGGACCGTTTGTCGTAGCTTAATTCTTCTGATCGGACCGTCCCTTGGTATCCCTGGTGTTATACTAGGCCTGCGTCACGCAATGGCGCGGTTACAATTGCATGGTTACGAGGAGAAAGCATGAGAGCGGTTCAGATTGACGAATTTGGCGGCCCGGAGGTAATGCAATACCGGGACGTAACCGACCTGGTTCCCGGCGACGCAGAGGCTCTAGTAGAAATCCAGGCTGTGGGAGTCAACTTCACCGACATTTACAGCCGAGCCGGCATAAATCCGGGACCTCCCCTACCGAGAACCATCGGCGTGGAAGGCGCCGGTGTTGTCCGGTCCGTGGGTTCGGCGGTAAGCGACCTGAAGGAAGGGGACGTGGTGGCCTACAGCAGCAGCCAGGGTTCCTATGCCGAACAGGCGGTAGTGGCCGCTTCCCGGCTGGTGAAAATGCCCGACGGCCTGGGCGCCCGCGAAGGCGCCGCTGCCATGCTCCAGGGCATGACGGCCCATTACCTGTGCCATTCCACCTACCCGGTCCAACCGGGCGACAAGGTGCTGGTCCACGCTGGCGCCGGGGGCGTAGGCCTGCTGCTGATCCAGATGATTAAGCGGCTGGGCGGGTACGTCTTTTCCACCGTGTCAACCGAGGAAAAGGCCGAGCTGGCCAGGGGCGCGGGGGCAGACCACGTCATACTCTATACGCAGGAAGACTTCGCCGATGTCATCAAGGAAGCAACCAACGGGGAAGGTCTGAAGGCGGTGTATGACGCAGTCGGCCTGACCACCTTCGACAAGAGCGTCAGCTGCCTGGGAAGGCGGGGTTACATGGTTCTGTACGGCCAGGCCAGCGGCGTTGTGCCCCCAATGGACCCGAGAATCCTGGGCAACGGTTCCTTGTATCTGACTCGGCCCGGTTTGGGAGACTACACTGCAACCACCGAGGAACTGCGCCAGCGGGCTGGAGACGTCCTGGGGTGGGTTCAATCCGGCGAACTGAAGCTGAGAGTAGAGCACGTCTTTCCCCTGTCTGAGGCGGCCGAAGCGCACCGGCAACTGGCGGGAAGGGCCACCACTGGCAAGCTGCTGCTGATACCATAAGGTCTGACTTCAGACTGTTTAAGGATTGCCGCAATTGGCCCTGGCGGATGAGTATGAAGTTCCCTGGCGCCCTGCTTCTCGCACCGCACCAGGGGAGGGCCAGCATTGGACAGGCTCAGCGCCGGTCTGGTTCTAATCGAGGGTATTGGGCCGCGCTGGTGGCTCGCTGGCCCGGTTACGAATATCGTTGACCTGCCGGGCCGCGTTCCATATACTAAATCCAGTCAGATCGGATAAGGAGGCAATATGCCCGCCGAAGTATCGAGGGAAGAAGTTTACGAGGCGTTGAAGACCGTCTATGACCCGGAAATTCCGGTAAACGTGGTGGACCTGGGCCTGATTTACGATGTCCAGGTAAACGACGACAACAATGTGTTTGTGCAGATGACCCTCACCTTCCCCGGCTGCGGCATGGGACCCCATATTGCCCAGCAGGCGGAATGGGCGGTCCAGGATCTGGATGGTGTTGAAGAGGTGGAGATTGAACTCACCTTCGACCCACCCTGGTCGCCCGAGATGATCAGCGAAGAAGCCCGAATGATGCTGGGCATTTAACCCGGCGGTTAACGAATTTGCGCCGGTAAAAAACCCCCAACAAATCTCATGTCCGGCGCAGGCTGAGAGGAAATATGTCCACGCCCCAGGATAATCCCAGGCTGGAACAGATACGTCGAAGCTGGCAGCAGCGGCGGCAAATTAATGAAAAACTCGGAACCATCAGTACGAAGGTGGGCGTCTACAGCGGCAAGGGGGGAGTGGGCAAGACTACGGTGGCCGTGAACCTGGCCGCAACCCTGGCCCAGGACGGCTTGAAGGTGGGCCTGCTGGACGTGGACATCGACTGTCCCAATGTCACCAAGGTACTGGGAATTACCGAAAAGGCGGACTACGTCAACGGCCAAATAGTTCCGGCGGAAAAGTGGGGTGTGAAGGTCATTTCAATGTCCTTCTTCCAGGAGAACGAGGAAGAGGCAATAATCTGGCGCGGCCCCATGATTCACAACGCCATAAACCAGTTCCTGCAGTCCACCGACTGGGGGGAACTGGACTACCTGATTGTTGACATGCCTCCCGGAACGTCCGACTCACCTCTTACCGTCATGCAAACCCTGCCCATGGACGGGTTTGTCGTGGTGAGCACGCCCCAGGAACTGGCCAATATCGACGCCAAGCGCTGCATCAACATGATCCGCAAGCTCAATCTGAACGTTATCGGCATCGTGGAAAACTACACCGGGGACGTATTCGGACAGGGCGGGGGCGAAAATCTGGCCCATGAAGTGGACGCGCCTTACCTCGGGTCGCTGGAGTTGCGGGCGGCGTACCGGGACAGCAGTTGCCCCACGGCGCTGCTGGACTCCGAAGTGGGTGAGGAATACGCCAACCTGGTGGACGGAATGAAGCAAAGCCTCAAGGCGTTGGGCAGAGAACCCGCCTGAAGTTGTTATGGGTGGGAGAAACCTAGTTGCCGACGGGTAATATGGCTAGTCAACTTCCAGCGGAATAGCCGGGGCTTCGGGGGTCTTCTCCGGAGCCCTTTTCTTGTTGTTCCTGGTCGATTGGGCGGTACGGCGGGTGCCGGCCGTTATTCGGAGGAGGAGCTCCACCTCCCGGTCCATAGCTTCCTGGGAATAGGCGCTGGTTTCTCCCATCTGTCGGAATTTCTTGTAGCGTTCGGCCAGCAGCTTGCTACGGGATGCCTTGGAAACTTCCTTGAGGCGCCGGTATATTTCAGCCTTCAGGACTTCGGCGCCCTCCCTGGGATCGTTTTGGACTCCATCGGCCGGCTCAGGCACGATGGCATCGATAATTCCCAGTTCCAGGCAGTCCCTGGCAGTCAGCATCAACGCCTCCGCAGCCTCCCGGTCCACTTCCGGGTCGATGAAGGGCCCACCGGGCGCGCGGTTGAGGGTGATGGGCGAAAAAACTGCGTACTGCTGCATAATTGTGCGGTCCGAAATTCCCAGGGACAACGCACCCTCGTTGCCACCCTCGCCGATTATGGCGGCTATTATGGGTACCGGAGCTTCCAGCAACTGGGAGAGAGTGGTAGCGATGGCATTCCCCATGCCGTGCTCTTCAGCTTCCAGCCCAGGGTCGGCGCCCTGGGTATCGATGTAGGAAATGACGGGCAGCCGGAACCGGGCAGCCAGCTTTATCAGGCGCTGCGCCTTTCGCAGCCCGTCCGGTTTGACGTGATACTTGGCGCCGTCCAGGGAATAGGGCCGCTGCTGTCCCACCACCGCCACGGGAAGGTCATACAAGTACCCGACCCCGGTAACTATGGAGCCATCATCCCCGCTCAGGCGGTCACCGTGCAGTTCAAAGAATTGAGTGAGTACGTTGCGAATATAATAGGTGGCTGAGGGCCGATCACCATGGCGGGTTACCGATACGGCCTCCCACACCTCCGGGTCGGCGCCCAGGGCAGGCCGAGTCCTCGGCGGGGGCCTGAACTCACCCTTGCCCAGTTTCTCTCCAGTCAGCAGCCTTAACAGCGCCGCCACGCGGACCTTTAAGGACTCCCGATCCACCACATTGTCCAGCAGGCCATGTTCCAGGTGGGACTCCGCAGTGTGGGCGTCCAGGGGCAAAGGGGTTGCCGACAGCTCACGGAGCGCGCGCAAGGGCGACAGCCCAATCAGAGACCCGGGTTCCGCAAGAATCACATCGGCCAGGTTGGCAAAGCTGGCGTAGGCCTGACCCGTTGAAGGGTTGGCCAGCACCACGACGAACGGAAGGCCCTTTTCCTTGAAACGACTGGCCGCCGTCACCGTCTTGGCCATCTGCATCAGGGACAGTACGCCTTCCTGGATGCGGGCGCCGCCGCCGGTCACCACCGCCACAAGGGGAAGTTCCTGGCGAGCCGCCTCCTCCAACCCCAACGCAATTTTCTCCCCCACAACGCTGCCCATGCTCCCGCCCATGAAGCCGAAGTCCAGGACCACCAGCATCGTACGTTCGCCGTCAATCCGGCAAGTGCCGGTAACCGTGGCTTCCGTCAGGCCGGTGCGGTTCTGGTCCTTGCTAACCAGGTTGCGGTAGGAACCCCGCTGGGAGAAGGTGATTGGCGCAACAGAGTTCAGGTACTTATGGGTTTCCCTGAAACTCTTGCGGTCGGCCAAGAGCTGGATTCGCTGGCGGGCCGACAGGGAGTAGTGAAAACGGCAGTAGGGACACACCCTGAAGCTTTGGTAGGAGGTAGAATCGCGTATTTCCTCTTCGCAATACAGGCAGCGATCGTGGACCGACGAGGGGAAGATGCGGTCCATCCGTCCCTGGCGGTTAAACAAGTGAACGAGGAGGTTGCCGAGATTTCTCAACTCTGCTCCATGCCCTGTTGGATGATGTTAAGTATTGCCGAGTTGGATTCAACCGAACGATTAGCCCACTTGCATCCAGAAAGAACTACGCATAAATGATACTACTTCCCTGACTACAGGAAAAGATACGCATCGAACCTGCGGAGTACAGTCAAAACCGGTGGTTCCAACCATTCGGACCGGAATGCTGTGCGGCAAGCTTCAGGGGTACCGGGCAAGGCACGATCATTGTATAATGGGCGGGCCTTGCCCTGGACGGCGGGCAACCTAATCTTGCCCAACAACAGGGCGCCTGGACACGGGATTGAGCAGACACTCAAGGTAGGAATGCCAGCACTTTTCTTCTTGAGAAAACTGTTAGTCCAGGTTCGCTACAAACGCTATGTACTAAAGGCAAATTTCATGCTGACAACAATCGGCTGGGCCCGGGGACTGCTTAAGGGCAGACCAGGCCACGGCCGGTAAAGCTAAATCGCTGAGGAGTGGAAAATGGCAGAAGCCGCCAGGATAATTTATACCGAAACCGATGAGGCCCCGGCCTTAGCAACCCATTCGTTGCTGCCGATTCTGCAGGCCTTTACCAAGGATACTGGAATCGAACTGGAAACCTGGGATATTTCGCTGTCGGGACGCATAATCGCAAACTTTCCGGACAACTTGACAGAGGAGCAGAAGATACCAGATTACCTGCGGATGTGCGGGGAGTTGTGCCTTGAGCCGTCTGCTAACCTGGTCAAGCTCCCCAACATCAGCGCGTCCATTCCCCAGCTGAAGTCCGCCATCGCAGAATTGCAGGCCAAGGGGTACAACATCCCCGATTACCCGGACCAGCCTGCCAACGATGCGGAGCGGGAAATCCAGGTGCGCTATTCCAGGGTGCTGGGCAGTGCGGTGAATCCTGTAATACGCGAGGGGAATTCCGACCGCCGGTCCTCAACCGCGGTCAAAGAGCACGGCAAGCGCAATCCCCACCGTATGATGCAAGACTGGCCCGACGTCTCCAGGACCCGGGTAGGCTTCATGAGCAGCGGGGACTTTTTTGGAAGTGAGCAGGCCGTCACCACCACTGAAGCCGGCTCTGCCACCATTGAATTCGTAGGCGCCGACGGCAACGCCACGGCCCTGAAGTCCGGAATCCCGACTCAGTCGGGAGAGATTCTGGACTGCGCCGTGATGAATGTTCGAGCCCTGCGCCAGTTCTACGCCGACGAACTGGCCAGAGCCAAGGCCGAAGACGTGCTGATATCCCTCCACGTGAAGACCACTATGATGCGGGTATCGGACCCCATCATCTTCGGACACTTCGTGGGGGTGTATTTCCAGGATATATTCGACAAGTATTCGGATGAACTGGCCCAGGTGGCGGTAGACCCGGACAATGGTGTGGCCGAACTCCTGACCAAGATTCAGGGACTTCCCGAAGCAACCAGGGCAGCCATCGAGTCAGACATTCAGGCGGTCTACGACAAGCTACCAGGGCTTTCCATGGTGGATTCCAACCGGGGAATCACCAACCTTCACGTTTCCAGCGATACAATCATTGACGCCTCCATGCCCGTCATCATCCGCGACGGGGGCGCAGCTGGGGTCCCAACAATGAACTGCAGGACACCATAGCCCTCATTCCCGACCGGTCCTATGCCACTATCTACCAGGCCGTAATTGAAGACTGCCAGAAGAATGGGGCGCTGGATCCGGCAGCCCTGGGCAGTGTCGCGAACGTCGGCCTTATGGCGCAGGCTGCCGAGGAATACGGTTCCCACGACAAGACCTTTGAAGCGCCGGGCAACGGTCGCATTCGGGTGGTTGACGCCTCCGGAGCCGTCCTGATGGACCATCAGGTTGAGGAAGGCGACATATTCCGGATGTGCCAGACCAAGGACGCGCCTATTCAGGACTGGGTCAGGCTCGGAGTCGCCCGGGCCAGGCTGACCGGCCAGGCGGCAATTTTCTGGCTGGACCGGACGCGGGCCCATGACGCCGAACTGCTAAAGAAGGTGGAGCAGTATCTACCCTTGCACGACACCAGCGGCCTTGAAATTAGCTCGATGCCCCCCGTTGAGGCCATGAAGGCTACTCTGGAACGAAGCCGCAAAGGGCTGGACACCATTGCTGTGACCGGTAACGTGCTTCGCGACTACTTGACGGACCTTTTCCCCATCCTGGAACTGGGCACCAGCGCCAAGATGCTCTCGGTGGTGCCGCTGCTCAACGGCGGGGGCCTGTTTGAGACCGGCGCCGGCGGGTCTGCCCCCAGGCACGTCCAGCAGTTCGTGGAAGAGGGGCACTTGCGGTGGGACTCCCTGGGCGAGTTCTGCGCCATGGTTGCTTCCTTCGAGCATTTTGGTGAAGCCAACAACAGCGATAAGGCCAGAATCCTGGCGGAGACTCTGGACCAGGGAATCGGGAAACACCTGGACAACAACCGCGCCCCGTCTCGCCGGGTCAACGAACTGGACACCCGTGGCAGCCATTTCTATTTGGCGCTGTACTGGGCCCAGGCCCTGGCAGCCCAGGACAAGGACCCGGAGCTGAAGGCCCGTTTCACCGAAGTAGCGAAGCAGATGGCTGAGAACGAGGAGCAGATCGTCCAGGAGTTGAACGAGGCCCAGGGGAAGGCGATGGATATAGGCGGCTATTACCGGCCGGTCAACGAGATGGCGGCCAGCGCCATGCGTCCCAGCGCCACCCTTAACGCCATCCTGGCTGCAGTATAGAACTGAACCAACCGGCCAAATCACGGTCGGCGGAAACAAATTTAGGAGCACTTACCAGATGAGAAGCAAAGTAACCGTGGTGGGCGCAGGCAATGTGGGCGCCACTGCCGTTCAGAGAATACACCAGTTGGGCTACGCCGATACCGTGCTGGTAGACGTGGTGGAAGACCTCCCCCAGGGCAAGGCGCTGGATATGCTGGAATCGGGCCCCGTTATAGGCTCCGACGCCATGGTGACCGGCAGCAACGATTATGAAGCCACCGCCAATTCCGACGTGGTGGTCATTACCGCGGGAATCGCCCGGCGCCCAGGAATGAGCCGCGACGACCTGCTGTTGACCAATATGAACATCACCTCGGCCGTCACCGAGCAGGTGGTCAAATATTCCCCCAACTGCATCATCCTGGCGGTTACTAACCCCCTGGACGCCATGTGCCAGAATATCCTGGAAAGCAGCGGGTTCCCCCGCAACCGGGTTTTGGGCATGGCAGGCGTGCTGGACACGGCCAGGTTCCGCACCTTTATCGCCCAGGAGATGAATGTCTCGGTCGAGGACGTGCATGCCTACGTGCTGGGCGGACACGGGGACGACATGGTTCCCCTGGTCCGTTACACCACGGTGGGCGGTATTCCCATCAGCGAGCTCTTGCCAGCGGAAACGGTGGACGCCCTGGTGGAACGGACACGCCAGGGCGGCGGGGAAATTGTCGCCCTGCTCAAGGCTGGCAGCGCCTACTACGCTCCCTCCGCTTCCATCACCCAAATGGTGGAGGCCATCCTTCTGGACAAAAAGCGCATTCTCCCCGGTTGCGCCTACCTGGAAGGCGAGTTCGGCATTAACGGCCTGTGCGTGGGCGTTCCCGTCAAGGTGGGCGCGGGCGGAATGGAACAGGTTATCGAAATCAAGCTGACAGACGCGGAACAGAAGGCCCTGGAAGCCTCCGCGGCCAGCGTCCAGGAACTGGTTGACGTAATGCGAAACTCCAAGGCTGAGAATTCCTGACCTCCTGTTCGCATCTTGTGGGAGAGTTCGGCCTATGGGAATACCGACATCCGCTAGAGGCCTTGGCTTTCACCTCGGCAGGCGAGGAGCCTGAACAGAAAAAGCGGCTTTGAACAAATCCAAGTTCGAAGCCGCTTTCTCTTGAATGCTTCCAAGTCGCCCCAAGTATTGTAGAATGTTATTAGACGGGACAAATCGATTAGGATGGAGAGGGTGGTAAAGTGGTGAATCGAAATGCACGGGAAATGGAACTGCTGGAAAAAGCGTCCCGGTACCTGCCCGGCGGAGGCTCGGGCAACACTAACTTTCCCGATTCGTTGAACTTCCTGGCGCGGGAAGGGCGGGGCTCCCACGTGTGGGACGTTAGCGGCAACGAGTACGTGGACTGGCTGATGGGGTCCGGCCCCATGGTGCTGGGTCACTCTCACCCGGCCGTGGTAGAGGCGGTTCAGGAGGCTGCAAGCCAGGGCAGCACTTTTTTCACGACCAACGAAAAGGCGGTCCTGCTGGCCGAAGAACTGGTCAACTCGGTGCCTTGCGCCGACAAGGTGCGGTTCACCACCAGCGGCACCGACGCCTGTTTCCAGTGCATGCGAGCGGCCAGGGCTTACCGCAAGCGGGAGAAGATTCTAAAGTTCGAAGGGGGCTTTCACGGCACCAGCGACTATGCCCTGATGAGTGTTACCCCCTCGGCCACCGAGGAGTTTCCCGTGGCCGTGCCGAATAGCGGCGGCATTCCCCGTGCGATCCAGGACCTGATGCTTGTGGCGCCATACAACGACCTGGAGACCACCGCGTCAATCATAAGCGCCCATCACGACGAACTGGCCGCCGTAATCGTCGAACCGGTGCAGCGCATTATTGCTCCCAGGCCCGGCTTTCTCCAGGGGCTGCGGGAATTGACGCAGCGGTACGACATTCCGTTGATTTTTGACGAGGTGGTTACCGGCTATCGGCTGGCCTACGGCGGCGCCCAGGTCTATTACGGAGTTACGCCCGACCTCTGCTCCATGGGTAAAATCATGGGCGGCGGCTACCCGCTGGCCGCAGTAATGGGACGAGAAGACATAATGTCGGTGTACGACCAGTCGCTGGTGGATTCCGATGAATACGTAAACCAGATTGGCACGTTGAACGGCAATCCCGTGGCATGCGCCGCCGGCCTGGCAACCCTGGCGGAAATGCGGAAAGAGGGGGCCTACGAGCGCCTGTGGAACACCGGGCGCAGGCTGCGGGAAGGATTGATGGAGATTTGCGCCAACAACGGCCTGACGGTCCAGAGCAGCGGCGAAGACCCCATCTTTGACATTTACTTTATCGATAAGCCTGTTCTCAACTATCGGGACGGCCTCGCCGCCAACGGAAACCTGATGGCACGCCTGAACCACGGCTTGCTGGAAAGAGGAATCTTAAAGGGGTGGCCCCAAAAGTACTATCCATCCCTGGTGCACAGCGACGAGGATGTGGAGCGAACGCTGGAAGCGGCCAGGGAGGTGATGCCTGCGTTGCTCCAGTAAGCCGGTCCGTGGAACCTTCCGGGAAGAGTCGTTCAGAGTCGATCCGGAAGGCAGGCAGTGAGTTTTTGCCAGGTTCCTAAAGGAACCACCAAATAACGTTATCTTCGCCGAAGACGGGTGTCTCGATTTGCTGAAGACGGGGTTCCCGCGAGGGCGGGAAAGCCGGATTGGATGAGACTTATTCAGATCTTCCTTAGACCTCGTGACAGTTTTTTTGGAGGCGGCGGCTGTACTCTAGGGCGTAACGAAAGCCCCCTTAAATGCCAATAAGGTCGCCCATTTGCAGGGAGAGCCCGAAAACAGGATGATTGTCCCCGGGGATTACACGGCTGGATACGAGAGAGCCCGGCAGATAGACAATGCTTTGGCGGACAACTATATCCGCCACACTACCATAGGCGATCCTGTAATGGACGCGCTCATAGAGGAATTGTCCCCACTGCCCCAGGACCTCATACATCAGTTCATAAACGCCGGGATGCAGGAAGACGAGGCCGGTCTCCGAGAGGCGCCCCAGGCCATGCGAGAGTTTTTCCTTACGGCGCCCCAACCGGACCCGGACTGGCTGGACCATGACGTTTTTTACCCGGGTATTGTCGCCTTTCAGCGGAACGCCGCTGACGTCCTGGCCGCCTTTGTGGCCGGAACCTTGCTGGTCGGCTTTTCCACCCTGATCAGCAAGTCCTTCGTGCAGACGGGGCGGATTTTCGATAACGGCGTCTGGCGTCTCAGGCAGAACAACCGGCATATGTTGGAGATATTCTTCCCCGGTGGACTGGGACGGCAGGGCGATGGCTGGAAACTCTCGGTGCGCATCCGCTTCATCCACTCCCAGGTTCGCCGGCTGCTGGCACAGTCGGAAGAATGGGAGCACGAGGCCTGGGGCACACCGCTGAGCGCCGCACACATGGGCTTTGCCGTTGCCAATTTCGCCGGAAGCACGCTGGATTTCTCCACCAAGCTGGGAGCTTTCTATACGCCGGAAGAGCGGGCCGGTTTCTTTGCTGTCTGGCGCTACTCCGGCTACCTTATGGGCGTTCCCGAGGCTATCCTTTTCTCTGACGAGGATAGCGCCGCCAAAATACGCGACATCGGCCTCCTTTGCGAGCCGCCCCCCACCGAAGAGTCCATCCTGATGTCGAATGCTCTGATAAACTCTGCGCCCCTGGTGGCTGGGATTGAGGATCCTCGTCAGCGCCAGGCTATGGTGAGCAAGCTCATTTACCCGGTCTCGCGGGCGCTGATTGGGGCCACACTGGCTGATCAACTGCGCTTTCCCAAGAACACCCTGCCCTTGACTCTTTTCCTGTATCGGATGGACCGGCGGATCAAAGCGCTGAAGACTATGCTCAGTAAGCAGAATGAGTCCACGTTCGCATCGCTGTTGATGGTGTCTGCTTATGACGATAGTGGCCTATCTTACCGCCTGCCCGACAACGTCCGCGCCGAAGATTCGCGGCAATGGTAAGCGATTTTCCGAGTTCTGCCCGAAGGAAGAAAGGGTCAGGTTGATCAGCAGGGAGTAGAGTTCCCCGGCTGGGGTTCGAACAACCTTGAAACAATGGGTTGGGGATTAGCGGTCAATCCCGCGCAGGCCGGAATCCAAGAACTCCCGTGAGTCGTTACCGGCTTTCGCCCGAGTGTCGGAGCCTCCGCGTTAGTCATCAAATCGACTGCGACGCAGCGCTAACCCCAGGGTTCGTTAATCAGCACCAGCTCCACCATCAAACCGTGTTCGCAGCCCAGGAGCCGGCCCGACTCTTGAGCATGGGCTGTCAGCATCCGGAAGGTTTCCTCTGCAGACGTTTCCAGGTTGTCCAGGTAAGCCCGATGCTTTCGCAACGAGTCCAGGCCACTCTTCAGGAACCCAGTTACGTCAATACCGTGTCCGGCTTCGGCGCCAGCCCCAAGGACAGCGACAAAGCGGACGCCGTTCCAGGGTTCAAGTCCTTCCTCCATCAACTCGGGGAAAATCCAACGGTTTCCGGCGTCCCGGGCAGCGTCAAGAACTGCCAAACCCACGTGGCGATGATCGGCCATGTTCAGGTGACCCGACGAAAATTTCAGCCCGTAGTTGATGGTAACAAGTACCTCAGGACGGTGCCTGCGAATCGCCCGGCTCAAGTCCCTGCGCAGGGCAAGGCCGTACTCTATGACGCCATCCGGGTAATCCAGGAACTCCACCTCATTCACCCCGACGACGGCAGCAGCGTCTATTTCCTCTTGTGAGCGCAGCGGCGCGACCAACGACGGGTCCATGCTGTCTATGCCTGCTTCTCCCCTTGACACCATGAGGTAAATGACCTCTTTGCCTTGTGTCGTCCATTTTGCAACTGCACTGGCGCCGCCGTACTCCAGGTCGTCCGGGTGAGCTACGATGGCAAGGGCCTTCTGCCAGTCTTCGGGAACCCGAGGAAATGACTGTTCATGTTGCTGCACTGGTATTACCAACCTCCATCGCGGATGTATTGAATTTACGCGGCTCTAAAAGAATCGACGGCGCAAATTTGCGCCGCCGTTTGAATGCACACTCAGTAATGGTTTGAAAGAATTGGCTGACTAGCGGGCTGCACCCAGCTTTACGGTCAAGGGCTGAGTACTCATGATGTGCTTCTGCAGCCCCAGTTCCTGGGGGGAGATGCCCATGGCCAGGCCAATGGCCTGGGGAAGGTGCAGGATGGGCAGGTCTACGCTGCGCTTGATCTGGGCGGACGCCTTGGGCTGGTAGCCGTCCAGGTTAAGGTGGCACAGAGGGCAGGGTGTAACCATGGCGTCGGCGCCCAGGTCCTTGGCCTCGGAGGTGTGCTTGCCCACCATGGCCATGGAGTTTTTCTCGTTGATGGTGAGAATGGGGAAGCCGCAGCAGCGGGTCTTGCCCTCAAAGTCCACTACCGTAGCGCCCAGGGTTTCAATCAACGTCTCCAGGGAAGTCTGCCGCTCCGGATGTTCCTCAATGTCCAGCGCTTCCGTGGGGCGGACAATGTAGCACCCGTAGAAGGGGGCCATGCGGATGCCGGCCAGGGGACGGGTAACCAGGTCAGTAACCTTGTCCAGGCCGATGTCCTCGATCATAATCCACAGCAGGTGCTTGGGTTCGGCGGTGCCCTTGTACTCCAGGCCCTCCTCGGCCAGGTGGCTGTTGATCTCTGCCAGGTACTCCGGGTCCCTGGTCATGCGCTTGTTGGCCTGGCTCATAACCCCCTGGCAGGTGCTGCAGATGGTCAGGATGGGCAGCCCCATCTGCTCCGCCTTGGCGAAGTTGCGGGCGTTCAGGGTGTCGGCAAAGAACTGGTTCCGTTCCTGCATAACGCCGGCGCCGGTACAGGTCCAGCCCGGAATCTCTTCCAATTCGATGCCGAGGCGCTGGCAAATCATCACTGCAGCGGGGTACAGTTCCGGCGCGGCTCCCTGGGAAACGCAGCCGGGGAAAAAAGCATACTTCACTGTTCAGTTCCTCCTGTTTATGCGCCCCCTAACGAGGGGCAGTGGCCCAATTGGCCAAAGGCTTCATTACGGCCTAGCCAAAAGGCGAATTCCTTCCGATTTGCGACCCCGCCAGTTCCGGTTCCAGCTTGCGGAACAAACGACGCACGTTTTCGACGTTTTCCACGTTCTTATGCCGGATGGGTGGCATTTTCCCGTGGGTAAGGGCCCGCCAGCCCACGGGAGCATAGCTGATCATGGCGGCCACATTGGTAACGCCGCCCACAGACTTGATGGGAAGCCTCAGTTCGTCCAGACGGCCGCTGTGGCCTACCGATTCAGTAAATGCTCCGGTGTGGCGGGCGCCGTTGTTGTTGGTGAAACCGGCCTGAAGGGCTTGCTCGCGCAGGCCCATGATGCGGTCCATGGGTGCAACGCCCTTGGGGCAAGCCTGGACACACTCGTTGCAGCGGGTGCAGTCCCACATGCCCGTAGCCTCGCTCAGGTTGCGCAAACGCTCACGGGAAACTCCCTCCCGATTGCCGTCCCGGGGGTCTGCGGTAAAGCGGTAGGCCTTGGCCAGGGCCGCCGGGCCCAGGAAGGTGGGGTCTACCTCCAGTACCGTGCAGTCGGAAACGCAGGCACCACACATAATGCAGGCAGTAACGCCCGAAAGGTGGAGCATGGACTCGTTGGATGCTATGTACTCGCCCTCAGGCTCCGCCCCGGAAGGCTGCAGGTACGGCTCCACTGCCCGGATTTTGTCCCAGAACAGCTCAAAGTCCACGGCCAGGTCCTTGATGACCCTCATTACACCGGCGGGTTCGATGGTGACGGAGTTGTTCTCGTCAACTGCCAGGGCCAGGGCCGTCTTGCAGGCCAGGCCGGCGTGGCCGTTGATGCGCATGGCGCAGGAACCGCAGATGGCGCTTCGGCAGGAGCAGCGGAGAGTCAGGGTGCCGTCCATCTCCTCCCGAATTTTGATCAGCGCGTCCAGCACCGTAGCGTTGTCTGCCACGGAGACGTCAAAGCTCTCCCAGTAGCTGCCGGGCTGCTCCGCCTCCGGGTCGTAGCGTCTTATCTTGATGGTAACGTCCATTGGCTAATACTTCCTCTCTTCGGGGGTCCACTTGGTGATAGTCACGGGCATGTAGGACAGTTCCGGGCCAACCTCGCCCTTTCTGGCAACAATGTGCTTCAGCCAGTTTTCGTCGTCCCGCTCCGGGAAATCGGTGCGGGCGTTAGCGCCCCGGCTCTCCCGACGCTCCAGGGCGCTGAAGGCGATGGTGTCGGCCACGTCCAGCATATACCCCAGTTCCAGGGCGAACACCAGGTCGGTATTGAAGGTGCGCCGCTTGTTCTCAACGGGCACTGAGTTGTACCGCTCGCGCAGGTCGGAGAAGTCCCGGATGGCTTCGCTGATAGTCTGTTCGTCCCGGAAGACGGCCACGTTGCGCACCATGGACTCGCCCATGGCCTGCCGGATGGCTCCCCAACGGTCGCCGTTGTCCGGCCGTTCCAGCAGATCGGCGATGCGCCGTTCCTCTTTGGCAACTACCTCGTCCTCGCTGAAGTCCACAAAGTCTATGCCCCGGCAGGCGTCGGCGGCGTGGTTGCCCGAGCGTTCGCCGAAGACGATGGTGTCCAGCAGGGAGTTGGCGCCCAGGCGATTGCCGCCGTGGACGCTGACGTTGGCGCACTCCCCTGCGGCGTATACGCCCGGGATGCTGGTAAGGCCGTCAACGTCGGTCTTGATTCCGCCCATGATGTAGTGCATGCCAGGGCGAATGGGCACCGGCTCCTTGATCATGTCCACGCCGGCCAGGTCAATTCCGATCTCGCGAATCTGGCTAAGCTTCTCCATGATCAGGGCTTCACCCAGGTGGGTGCAGTCCAGGAACACGCAGCCGTTAACACCGTTACCGGCGTTGATTTCGGTCTGCTCGGCCCGGGAAACCACGTCCCGGGACGCCAGCTCCATCATGTTGGGAGCGTACCGCTCCATGAAGCGATTGCCGTTCTTGTCCCGAAGGTAAGCGCCCTCCCCGCGAGCCGCCTCGGACAGCAGCACACCGCTGCCGGCCAGGGTGGTGGGATGGTACTGGACCATTTCCATGTCCATCAGCCCCGCCCCCGCGTTGTAGGCCAGGGCCATGCCGTCGCCCGTAACTATCAGGGCATTGGTGGAAGGCTCGAAGATGCGCCCGCATCCTCCGGTGGCCAGGATGATCGTCTTGGCGCGGATGGCGTGAAGCTCTCCGGTGCGAATTTCCAGGGCCGTAACCCCGCCAACCTGCCCGTCCTCGATAATCAGGGACGTAACGAACCACTCCTCGTAGCTGCGTACCTGGGACTTGATCAACTGCTCAAACATAACGTGGAGCAGGGCTTGTCCGGTGAAGTCACCAACAAAGAAGGTGCGAGCCCGGCGCTGGCCGCCGAATGCCCGGGTGCCCAGTTTGCCCTCATCGTCCCGGTTGAAGGTCACGCCCATGTGTTCCATATCGATGAGGGCGCGTCCGGCAGAGCGGCACATAATTTCGATGGCATCCTGGTCGCCCAGGAAGTCGCTACCCTTGATTGTGTCGTAGGCGTGGTCTTCCCAGTCGTCGCCCCGGTCGAGCAGGGCGGCGTTGATGCCACCCTGGGCGGCGTTGGAATGGCTACGCACCGGATGGACCTTGCTGATAATGGCAGTGTTGGCGCCGTTCGCGCTGGCGGCAATGGCTGCTCTCATGCCTGCCAGACCGGCGCCAATTACCAGGACATCATGCTCAAGCATATAATTCCGCTATCTCCCCAAATTTCCGGCCAAGGGCCCGCGCCCTGCCGATTTTCTCGCCTAATTATCCACAGAACCGGTTTCCCCAACAACCCGTACGGCCTGCAATCCATCACGGCTTCGGTCATAGTGGGCCAGTTGAAGCTTTGGCCGCTTACCTGGCCATCCGTCGGATGGTCCAAAATGAGCGGGGTAGGTACCGGTCGCAGCTACCCTGCGCCTGTCACCCCAACAATCCGCATTGCCTGCAGCAGCGACGCAATACTCTTGGCGTCCTGTATCACCCCCTGCTCCATCAACTGGAGAGTTTCGGCCAGGGGAACGCGCCTGGTCTCCACCATTTCATCAAAGTCCTGCTCCAGGTCCGACGGCTGCAATTCGGTGGCCAGGAAGGCGTACATGTACTCGTCGCACCAGCCCGGGGCCAGCCAGAACCCGGTCAGCGGCGTAAGCACTCCGGCGACGTGGGATACCTCCTCCTGGAGTTCCCGCATGGCCGCCTCTTCGGGAGTCTCGCCCTCCTCGATTCCGCCGGCCGGTACCTCCAGCAGGGCGGACTCGGTAGGCTTGCGGTACTGCCGCACCAGCAGCACGTTGCCGTCGGCATCCAGCGGCACCATGCACACGGAATCGGAGTGCTCCACCACCTCGCGCACGGTGATGCGGCCATTGGGCATTCGCACCTGGTCTTTCCGCAAAGTCAGGATAGTTCCCTGGTAGTGAGTTGCTGATGCGATGGTAGTTTCGGTGAGGTCTTGTTCCATTGTTCCCTGAGAGTGTCGTTCAGTTTGTTTAGCCTTCAAGGCGGAACGTAAATGCCAGGCAGCGCCGATTACTGTCCTCGAATGCTGAAGCCCAGGCGGCGTGTCAGAGTCGCATAGAAATGGTTGCTGGGGTACGCCCGCAGGAACCTGGCCTTCAAGGGACTCTGCTCGACTTCCACCCGATCCCCGGGCTGCAACTCGCGTTCAATGTAGCCGTCAACGCTGAGCACCGCGGCCTGGGCGCCTTCCAGGTAGAGGCCCACCTTGGTCTTGGGCCGCAGCACCAGCGCGGCGGACATTCCCACGTGTGCCGCTACCGGCTTTACTATCAAGTCTTCAGATAACGGGTCCAGAATAGGGCCGCCCACGGCCAGGCTGTAGCCCGTACTGCCGGTGGCTGTGGAAAGGATGATACCGTCGGCCCGCAGGGAAGCCACCTCCGCCCCGTCTATGGTGGTGCGGATGGTTACCACACGGGACACGGACCCCCGCGAAATCACCACGTCATTGAGGGCGTGGTAAGGGCCCTCAACCTTGGGTAGGGAAGAATCGGCGTGGCGCACTATCCGGGCGCTGATCATATTGTGCTCGTCCACCCGGGCGCTTCCGTTATAGTAAGACGGGAGCCTCTCCAGCGCGTCGTGAACCTGCAGTTCGGTCATAAATCCCAGGCGTCCCATGTTGATGCCCACCATGGGAACACCAATTGGAGCGGTAACCTGTACCGCCCGCAACATTGTCCCGTCTCCGCCCGCGGTTACCACAAGTTCAGTTCCAGATACCTGCTCCCGCAACTCCTCGGGGTTTTCCGCCGGTGAAATCCAACTGCTTTGCTCCAGGGAAAGTTCATTGACTATTGCATTGCTCAGGTCCAGAGCTTCGGGAATTCGGGCGTTGTAGATGATGCCGACGGTTCTTATTTGGCTGGACAAATTGACCGACCATTAAAACGGTTTTTGTGGTTACCGGGCCAGGATAAGGCAGTCTAGCATTGCACCAATTTAGTGTCAATTAGCGCCGAATTGCGTAAAAAGCGCTACGACTTTTTGCCGTACCAGCTAGGTGGCCCCCAAAGTCCGGTTCGGCCTAAGCCTTTTCTTCTCGCGAAGACGAGAAACTCGAACCGGAGACTGTTGGGTTTGCTTCAAGCGGCGACATGGCCCCTTGCGCCAAAACTGGAGTGCAACGGCGCTGCTCACTCCCTTTCCTATTGGAACAGGACACCCGGCAGGGCGGATACCGCCCCCTCGGCGGCCTGCACCACGGGCCCGAACAGGATGCCCAGCAAAACGGTTGCCGCCAGGGTCAGCGCCAGCGCCACAAGGGTGAAGGGCGAGACCCTCTGACCTCGGGATTGGATGCCGCCCAGGCCGACGGCAGCCACCGCCTCCGACTCCGGGTTCAGGAACATAACCCGGATGATCCGGACATAGTAATAGGCGGAAATCACGCTGTTCACGGCCCCGATTATCGCCAGCCAGGCCAACTCGCTTTTGACCGCCGCCAGGAAAAGGTAAATCTTTCCGATGAAGATGCCGGTGGGAGGCACTCCGATAAGGGCCACCAGGGCCACGGCCAGCGTGATGGCCAGGAATGGGAAGCGCCGGAACACGCCGCCGTAGTCTTCAATCAGGTCGCTGCCAATGCGGGAATGGACTGCCAGGATGGCAAAGAAGGCGGTCAGGTTAGCCGCAGCGTAGGCCACCAGGTAGAACAGGACACTGCTCGGGCCAAAGGTGGCGTAGCCTTCGCCGGATGTGCCCGAGTCAGCGCCCTGGGCCACGGCCGCCACTCCCACCAGGATATAGCCGGCGTGGGCAATGGTGCTGTACCCCAGCAGGCGCCGGATGTTGCTCTGGGCGATGGCCACCAGGTTCCCGACGGTCATGGAAATGGCGGCCAGGATAGCCAGCAATGTTCCCCAGTCGGCGTCAAACAGCAGGAAGCCGCTGTACAGGAAGCGCAGCAGCAGGGCGAAGGCCACCGCTTTGCTGGCCACGGACAGGAAGGCCACCATGGGAATCGGCGCGCCTTCGTAAACGTCGGGCACCCACATCTGGGAGGGAATGGCGGACAGCTTGAAGGCGATTCCCACGGTCAACACGGCGATCCCAACCAGTACGGCGTAGCTGCCAAAGGGCACGTCGTCGCGCAGCGGGCCGCCCAGGGCCAGTGCGATGCCTTCCAGGGTGGTGCTGCCGCTGAAGCCGTACAGCAGGGCCATGCCGTAAAGGGTAAGAGCCGAACTGATTGCCCCGATTACGAGGAACTTCATCCCCGCCTCGCTGGACCTGGCATTGGGCAGGAAGGCGGCTATGGCCACCAGGGGCAGCGTCGTAAGTTCCAGGGCAACATAAATGGTAATAAGTTCCGTGGCCGATGCCAGCAGCATCATTCCGCTGGCGGAAAGGAGCATCAGGCCGTAGAACTCCCCCCGTAGTCGAGGAAGCTCCAGGACATAGTTGATGGACGCCAGGAAGACCAGCGCCAGGGACGCGACCACCATCAGGTTGAAGAAGATGCTGAAGCGATCCACGGCCAGGCTGTCATTCAGGATTCCCGAAGCCGGCACCAGGTTTTCCGGTCCCGATCCCAAAATCCCGCCCGGCAGCCCGTACAACTGCACCAGGGTGAAGGCCAGGGGCGCAGCCAGGCCCACCAGCGCCAGGGCGCTGACCCATCCCTTGCGCGGCATCACCAGGTCGGCCAGAATCACCAGCACTGCCAGGGCGGCCATGCTGAGCTGCGGCGAAATTAGGTACAGGTCGTGAAGCGACATTTGGGCCGGTATCCTGCTACCTGACTCCAACCAAACCCGTGGCCTGGACGTTGATCACGTCAACCATGCGGGTTATGGCCGTGTCGAAGACTTCGGTTAGAAAGGCAGGGTAAACCCCTACCAGGACTATGCTGACGACCAGCAATGCCAGGGGTACAGCTTCCAGGGGCGAAGCATCGGTCAAATCCGCGAATCTTTCCCGCTGGGGGCCGAACAGGGAACGTTCCAGCATCCAGAGAATATAGCCGGCGGCCAGAATTATCCCAAGCACCGAAAGGATCGTCATGACGGGGAAGGCGCGGAAGGCGCCGAAGAACACCAGAATTTCAGAGACGAAGCCGCTGAGCCCGGGCAGGCCCAGGGACGCAAATCCGGCAATCGCCAGGGCGGCGGCGGCCACCGGCATTCGGGCAGCCAGGCCCCCCAGGTCGGGGATGTAGCGGGTGTGGGCCTTGTCGTAAATCAGCCCAACGCCCACGAACAGCAGTCCAGTGATGGTGCCGTGAGTGAACAGCTGCATGGCCGCCCCGTTCAGTCCCGCGCCGGTTACCTGGCCGGCGGCGGCCCCCACGGAACCGATGCCCACCAGCACCAGGCCCATGTGGCTGACGCTGGAGTAGGCAATCAACCGTTTCAGGTCCGTCTGGCGGATAGTAACCACCGCGCCGTACAGGACGCTGATCACCCCAGCAAGATCAACAGCCATGCAAAGGCCGTAACTTCGCCGGGGAACATCCCTACGTTCACCCGGAGCAGACCGTAGCCTCCCATCTTCAGCATTACCCCGGCCAGCATAACGCTGGCGGCCGTGGGGGCGTCCGTATGGGCATCGGGCAGCCAGGTGTGGACCGGCCAGGTCGGGAGCTTGACGGCAAAGGCGACGAAGAACAGCCAGAAAAGCAAAGACAAGGGCAGGGCGGCCGAAGCCCCGTTCAGCATGGAAGCAGGCTCCAGCAGCAGGGTCATGTCGAAGGAACCCGCAGTCTGGCTGACGGCGACCGCCACTATAGCCACCAGCATAAACGCGCTGCCAAGGATGGTGAAAATCAGGAACTTCATTGCGGAGTAGGTCTTGCGCCCGGTGCCCCAGTTGGCGATGAGCATGTACATGGGCAGCAGTTCCAGTTCCCAGAAAAGGAAGAAAAGCAGGAAGTCCAGCGACGTGAAGACACCCATCACCGCCGTCTGCAGCAGCAGCAGCCAGATGAAATACTCCCTGACCCGCTCCCGGATGGACCAGGAAGCGATAATGGCGCAGAAGCCCAGAAGTCCCGTCAGCAGCACCATCGGCGCGCTGAGACCGTCTACGCCCAGGAAATAGCTGGCATTAAACGTTTCCGCCGAAATCCAGGTGATGCGGTCTATGAGCTGGAATCTGGCAGCGCCTTCTCCACGGTCGAAGGACAGGAATACTGCGACGGAGAGCAGCAGGTCGGCCAGTCCCACCAGCAGGGCAAAACCGCGCACGACCCGATCGCCGCGGAACAGGATCAGGATGGCCAGGGCCCCCAGCGCCGGCAGGAAAACGGTTAAAGTCAGCAGTCCCGGTACAGACAACACGCGACTACTCCCCGATCCCAGCGCCGAAGGCGAGATAACCCACCAGGATGAGCACCGCCCCCAGGACGATTACGGCGCCATAGAACTGGACCTGTCCCGTTTGCAACTGGGCGAACAGGCGCCCCGTCTGCCGGGTCAGCCAGGCGAACAACTCCACAACTCCGTCCACCAGGTTCCGGTCCAGCCAGTCGGTCAATCCGGCGAATAAGCGGTAGAAGATGCGCCTAACGACCAGACCCTCATATAGCTCGTCAATGAAGTACTTCCGGTACAAGAGAGTATGGACGGGGCCAGCCTTTGCCAGGGGTTCTGGCCGCAGGGGTGCAACTGCCACATGTTTATGCCCGGGGGCGGTCTCGTCGGCAGACCCGTGGGTCTCGTCCTGTTCTGCAGATGTGGCAGGCTCCATCAATTCGCCCGTATCGCTGGCCGGCCTGCGTTGCGAATACACCAACCAGGCCAGGCCAATGCCTGCCAGGGCCACCACCGTAGAAATGGCAGCCACAGGCCAGTTGAAAGGCGCCGTCTCAGCATGCCCGAATACAAGGGCCGACTCAACATAATAGGAAAACCAGTGCCCCGGGATGCCCAGCAGACTCTTGACCCATTGCGGATTGGCCAAGTAGCCGGCCAACGCAGCCGCAATAGCCAGGACCAGCATGGGCGCCACCATCACCTTGGGCGACTCGGCCAGGTGCACTTCGCTGGTTACTGCAGTGGGAGCGGGAAGGCCTTCCGCCTCGGCGTCCTGCAATTCCCGGGCGCCGCCCCCCCGAAATTCACCGTGGAAGGTCAGGGAAATCATCCGGAAGGTATAGAAGGCAGTCAGCAAGGCGGCGGCAACCAGCAGAACAAAAACTGCCAGCGCGACCCACAGTTCCACCGGCCCCTCGCCCAGCCAGGCGGCGGTGATAATTTCATCCTTGCTCCAGAAGCCGGCCAATGGGACGATACCCACCAGGCTCAGGCCCCCCACCAGGAGCAGGAAGTAAGTCCAGGGCATATAGCGGCGCATACCCCCCATATAGCGCATGTTAAAGGTGCCCGTGGCGTGGTTGACACTGCCCGCGCCCAGGAACAGCAGGGCCTTGAAAAAAGCGTGGGTGAACAGGTGGAACAGGGCCGGCCCGAAGGCGCCCAGGCCCAGTGCGGCCATCATGTAGCCCAGCTGACTGATGGTGGAATAGGCCATCACCCGCTTGATGTCGTCCATCACCAGGCCCAGGGTGGCCGCCGCAAAGGCGGTGAAGCCGCCCACCAGGGCCACCACCATCATGGCCTCCCGTGCCTCCTGGAACAGGGGGAAGAACCGGGCCACCAGGAAAACGCCGGCGGCCACCATCGTAGCGGCATGAATCAGCGCGCTGACCGGGGTGGGACCCTCCATAGCATCGGGGAGCCAGGAATGCAGGGGAAACTGCCCGGACTTGCCGGCGGCGCCGGCGAAGATCCCCAGGCAGACCAGGGTCAGGGCCATTCCGCCCAGGACGGCTCCACCGGTGGCCAGCGGCTGGGCTGCCTGCCAGATGTCGGGAATGTGCAGAGGATTCAGGCCCTGGGCGGCAAACTGGGGCCCGTGATAGAACAGATAGATGATAGCCAGCAGGAAGCCGACGTCGCCGATTCGGGTGATGATGAAGGCCTTCTTTGCCGCAGCGGCTGCAGAGGGACGGTCGTGCCAGAATCCGATCAGCAGGTAGGACGAAAGACCCACCAGTTCCCAAAAGGCGTAGAGCTGGACAATGTTGACCGACAGCACCAGCCCCAGCATAGAGGCTGTGAACAAGGACATGTATGCGAAATACCGCGAAACACCCGCGTCTCCCCGCATGTAGCCCAGAGAATAGATCTGTACCAGGAGGCTGACGCCGGTGACCACCACCAGCATGATGCAGGTAACCGGGTCCAGCAGCAGACCTATCTGGATGGCGGCATCGCCCAGGTCAAGCCAGGTATGAGCAGGAAAGGCCAGGTCCGCGCCCTCATTGCTCCTGACCAGCACCAGCAGCGACAGCGCAAGGGCAACGGCCAGCGCTGCTATCAGCAGGTACCCGCTCAGCTGAGCGAAACGGTTGAGGAAAGGTCGTATGACCAGGGAAATCAGCAGGAAGGATAACAGGGGCAGGAGAAAAACTGCCCAGGCCAGTGATTCGGTGACCATCTAAAGCTTCCTCAGTATCTCTTCGGCCACGTGCTCACGGCCCTTGGGTACATAGACGGAAAAAGGCACTCTTTCTCCCCAGTCGCGAATGTCGCCCTCGGGTAGAATGCGCGCCGGAAGTCCCTCTCCCTCCAGGACTTCCTTCCACATCTCCGCCATCATCAAGTTTGGCGTTTTCTTGAACTCAACCCACATCTTGTCTATCTTGAACGGTCTCCTGGCCGGCTCTTGCTGCGGCCTAGTGCCTCAACTGGTTGGCCTCGGTCAGGGTAACCGACTCGGTATTCCGGTACATTGCAAAAACTATCCCCAGTCCCAGGGCTATTTCCGCAGCCGCCACCGTTATCACGAAGATGGCAAAGACCTGGCCGGTAAGGACGCTGCCTATCTCCTCCCGCAGCGCCAGGGGCGCCACGTACCTGGCAAAGGCGACCACCGTCAGGTTCACGGCATTGAACATTATTTCGATGGACATAAGCACTGTGATGACATTGCTGCGCGCCAGGCGCCGTACAGGCCGATGGCGAACAGGATGGCCGCCACAATCAGCATGGATTCCAGCGACATGGTAGCTAGGTCCCCCTGGAACGGGCCAGGGCAAGCCCGCCAATAAGTGCCGCCAGCAGCAACAGCGACACGGCTTCAAAGGGCAGCACGAACTCGCCGATTAGCAGTTCAGCTATGCCGGTCGACCCTGCCTCGCTTCCTGCTCCCGCGCCGCCGCTTACCGCCTGGGTCTGCGCCGCGTCCACCATCTCCACCGCCGCTTCGGGTATGGGCCAGTCGGTATTGACCGCCGCGAC
>OZ219946.1:0-14030 GCA_964291565.2 Dehalococcoidia bacterium | reverse complement strand
GACCGGCAGCGACGACAATCCCCCCGTCAGCCACCAGGTCCGCATCGTGGACCTTCCCGTGGGGGCCAGCGAAGATCGCCTGGTGGGTTCCCTGGACATCGAGCAGGCCATCAAGACGGGCACCAAAAGCTTTGAGCCGGGGCTGATTGCCGCCGCCCACCGGGGCATTCTTTACATCGACGAGGTCAACCTGCTCAACGACCACCTGGTCGACGTGTTGCTGGACGCATCAGCCATGGGCCGCAACTACGTGGAGCGGGAGGGTATCTCGGTCAGCCACTCCGCCGAGTTTATCCTGGTGGGCACCATGAACCCGGAGGAGGGCGACCTGCGCCCCCAACTGCTGGACCGGTTTGGGCTGGCTGTGGAAGTAGACGGAATAATGGCGGCGGAGGAACGGCGGGAAGTGGTTCGCCGTCGCATGGCCTACGAGGCCGACCCTATAGCCTTCATGGAGCAGTGGGATGATGAGGAAGAGAGGGAACGGGAACGTCTGCTGAGTAGCCGCGCCCTGCTGGATCAGGTAACGGTCAGCGACGACATCCTGGGCCTGATTACCGACATTTGCGCCGAGTACCAGGTGGACGGCCTGCGCGGCGACATCGTGATGTACAAGACCGCCAGCACCATCGCCGCCTACGACGGCCGCACTGAGGTGGACGTGGAGGACGTGCGGGAGGCCGCCCTGCTGGCCCTGCTGCACCGCCAGCGCCGCCAGCCCTTCCAGCAGCCCCACCTGGTAACCGAGCAGCTGGACAATATGCTGGAGGAATACCAGAACCAGTCCCACGGCAGGGAACCCCAGGATAACAGCCAGTCCCCGTCCCAGGACCGCAATGAGGACGACTCCGACCCCCCTGACTTAGGCGACGAAGAGGAAGACGACGCCCCCGATTCGGGCGCCGGCCCCCAGGACCAGTGGTTTGAAACGGGCGACCCTTACGCCATCCAGTCCATCCTGCTGCCACCACCCGACCGGCGGGAGCGCCCTTCATCCGGACGCCGCGCCACCACCGTCAGTGGTTCCAGCGCCGGCCGCTACGTCCGTGCCCAGCCGCCCCAGGGACCCGTCACCGACTTGGCCCTGGACGCCACTCTCCGTGCCGCCGCCCCTTACCAGCAGCGTCGGCGGGAGGACCTGCCCGAGGACCCAGGGGCTGCCAGCCTGGTCATTGAACCTTGGGACGTGCGGGAGAAGGTGCGCGAGACCAGGACCGGCAGCCTGATTCTCTTTGTGGTGGACGCCAGTGGTTCCATGGGCGCCCAGCGACGCATGGTCGCTGTAAAGGGCGCGGTGTTGTCGCTGCTGCTGGATGCCTACCAGCGGCGGGACCGGGTCGCCCTTATCGGCTTTCGCGGTACCGGCGCCGACCTGCTGCTGCCCCCCACCAACAGCGTGGACCTGGCTCAGCTTTATCTCCAGGACATGCCCACCGGCGGCCGCACACCCCTGTCCCGTGGCCTTTACCTGGCCCTGGAAACCCTGGAAACGGAGCGGATGAAAGACCGGAACGTCCTGCCCCTGGTTGTTTTGCTGTCCGACGGCAGGGCCAACGTCGCCCTGGACGGCAGTGGCGCCAACTCCGTGGAAGAAGCCCGCGGCTTCGCGTCGATCTTCGATGACAAGCACATCACCAGCGTGGTTATAGATACCGAACTGGACTTCATTAAGCTTCAGATGGCCCAGCCCCTGGCGGAGGCTATGGGCGCCCGCTACCTGAAGCTGGAAGAACTGCGGGCGGACAGCCTGGCCGACGCCGTCCGGCGTGAATTGCCTGGATCGGAGTCGGTGGCTGAAACGGAAATCAACGGCGTTGGCGCGGAGGAAATGCGCCGAGTGTACGAGGGCCTGAATCCCTACTGAAAAACTGACCAGGATATGCCTGGAGTTGTCATTCAGCATCCTTCGGCGTTGGGTATAATTGTGAAGGCGCATTCGCCAGCCCGCTCCATTCCTTCACGGGTTCTTTCTTTACATCACATAACGAAATTGGTAACCTTTTTCCTGTAGTCGAGAAACCTGACCGGCGTACCTTGCCGGCCCACCTTGCCCAACCGAGGTTACTCCTTGCCACGAGTCCTTCCCTATGCCGATATGGACAAGATAATGTCCCTTTCCAAGCGAAGGGGCTTTGTCTTTCAGAGCAGCGAAATCTACGGCGGCTTGGCGTCAACCTGGGACTACGGTCCGCTGGGAGTCGAGCTTAAGCGTCACGTCAAGGAGGCCTGGTGGCAGTCGGTGATAGTGGGCCGCGACGACATGGTGGGTCTGGACGCCGCCATCCTTATGGCCCCGCAGGTGTGGGTCGCCAGCGGCCACGTTGAGAACTTTTCCGACCCCCTGGTTGAGTGCCGCGAGTGCCACCTGCGTTTCCGCGCCGACCAGTTGGAGACGGAAAACTGCCCCGAATGCGGTGGCGAGTTCACCGAACCCCGCCGCTTCAACCTGATGTTCCGCACCTTTATGGGCCCCGTGGAGGACACGGGCCACGAGGTCTTCCTTCGCCCGGAAACGGCCCAGGGCATCTTCGTAAATTTCCAGAACGTGCTCAATTCTTCCCGAAAGAAGCTGCCCTTTGGCATCGGCCAGATTGGCAAGGCCTTCCGCAACGAAATCACCCCCGGCAACTTTACCTTCCGGACAAGAGAATTTGAGCAGATGGAGGTTGAGTTCTTCGTCAAGCCGGGCACCGACGAAGAATGGCTGAACAAGTGGGTTGAAGATCGGTTCAACTGGTACGTCAAATATGGTATCCGCAAGGAGAACCTGCGTCTTCGGCGCCACGACCCCGACGAACTGGCTCACTATGCCCGGGATACCTACGACATTGAATACCGGTTTCCCTGGGGTTGGGGCGAACTGGAGGGCATTGCCGACCGTACTGATTTTGACCTGGCGCGCCACGCCGAAACCAGCGGCGAAGACCTGACCTACTTTGACGAGGAGACCCGGGAGCGGTACCTGCCCTACGTCATCGAACCCTCGGGCGGCGTTGATCGGGCCACCCTGGCCTTCTGGCTGGACTCCTACGACGAGGAACCGGACGGCGACACCGTGCGGGTGGTTTCCCACCTGCATCGCAAGCTGGCGCCCATCACGGTGGCGGTGTTGCCCCTGAGCCGCAACGCCCGCCTGGCCCCTACTGCTCACAACGTCCACGACCTTTTGCGCCGTAATTTCAGCACCCAGTATGACGATGCCCAGAGCGTGGGCCGGAGGTACCGCCGCCAGGATGAGATTGGTACCCCCTATTGCGTAACCGTCGACTTCGACACCATAGACGACCAGCAGGTTACCATTCGTGACCGGGACACGATGCACCAGGTAAGGGTTCCCATCTCCGATTTGGTAAACATTCTGCAGGACAAGGTAGAGCATGGCTGGTAGGCCATTGGACAGGTTGTGCCTGCAGCGCAAATGAGCCTGTTTCAGTGGAGTTAAATTAAATCTGGATCGCCACGGGTTGGGGTAGAGAGGAGGCGGTGGTGACGATTTTCAGTAATGGCCTGCGATTTCCGGATATAATTGGTCAACTGCCCTTCAGGGCAGGCACAGGTGTACTGGAGAGAAACCGGGAGAAAGCAATGCCGGGAAACGTCGTTTCAGAGACTTTGCGGGGCGGCTTGTTCACCCGCATCGTCGGCAAAAGGCTTCTCTTTTTCCAGGAAGTCGGCTCCACTATGGACGAGGCCAGGCTTCGTGCCGAGCGGGGCACCGAAGAGGGCACGGTAGTGGTGGCCGAAACCCAGAGTGCCAGCCGGGGCCGGCAGGGTCGGAACTGGGTATCCCGTTCCGGCAACCTTTATCTCTCCGTAGTCCTGTACCCGTCCATCCAGACTCTCCCCTACCTGAACAGTCTTTGCGGCGTTGCCGTGGTGAGGGCCATCGCCAACATCAGCGGCCTGAAGCCGCGCATCAAGTGGCCCAACGACATCCTGCTGAACGACAAGAAGGTCGCCGGTATCCTGGTGGAAAGCGCCATCGCCGGCGAACAGGTACACCATTCCATCATCGGCATCGGCATCAACGTGGCCCTGGACGCCGACGAAATCGACGAAATAGCGGGTGGGGCCATTAGCCTGAACCATGCTTCCGCCGGGGACATTCCTAGGGACGAACTGCTCAGGGAGATTCTTCAGCAATTGGATGCCCTTTACATTCAGCTGAACCACGGTAACAGCCCGGTGGAGGAGTGGGAGGAACTGCTGGACACCCTGGGGCAGCGGGTGCGGGTGACTTGGCAAGGTGAACAATATGTGGGCTTCGCCGACGGAGTGGACGCCCAGGGCAGCTTGCTGTTGCGGCAGGATAACGGCCAGATTCGTACACTGGCAGCCGGGGACGCCATTTCGTTAAGGCCTGCCCCTTAGGACGGACTACTCCCCATTATGCTGAAACAACTTAGCCTGGATGGCCGGGTAGCTATAGTCACCGGAGGCGGCACTGGCCTGGGCCTTGAAATGGTGCGGCACCTGGCACAGGCCGGCGCTAGTGTGGCCATCGCCGGACGGCGCGTTCCCCCCATAGAGAGCGCGGCCGCCGAGGTCAAGGCCGCCGGCCCCGATGCCATCGCCGTCCCCACCGACGTCAGCGACTCCGCCCAGGCCAATGCCCTGATCCAGGCAACCATTGACCACTTTGGTCGCGTCGATATCCTCATCAACAACGCCGCGCTGGTTTCCGACAGCGTACCCATACCCATCTGGGACCTTACCGATGAAGACTGGCAGGCCGCGCTGGATGTGAACCTGACGGGCGCCTTCTATTGTGCCCGGGCCGTCTCCAGGCCAATGGCCGACCAGGGCAGCGGCAAGATCATCAACGTCTCATCCGGCTTTGGGTTGCGGGGTGGTCGGGACATTTACACCTACTGCTGCACCAAGGGCGGCATTATCCAACTTACCAGGGTCCTGTCCTTCAGCCTGGCCCGCTACGGCATTACCGCCAACAGCATAGTCCCGGGCTTCATCCCCACCGAAGGCACGGACACCGAGATGCGCGAATCTCTGCCCCGTTCCGGCGCTTACCTGCCTACGGGCAAGCTGGGCGTTCCCCAGGACATTGGCCCGGTGGCCGTGTTCCTGGCTTCGCCGGCTTCCGACTATATGACGGGCGAGATTTTCACCCTTGACGGCGGGGGGCTCGCTGCGGGCCTGGCGCCCACCGGCTACGCTCCTGAGATTCCATTGGAACCATAGCAACTCCCCGCGACCCTTCCCGACCCTTCCCTGGAGATAACTGATGCCGGTCCTTTCTCAATACAGTCTTGCGGGCAAGACGGCGGTCCTGTACACCGCCGGCGGTAACGACGCTCCCTTCCTTGCCCAGGCCATCGCCGAAGCCGGCGCCTCCGTTTTCACCATCGCCCGGCAGCCTAACACCCTGGATGCTGTGCTGGAGGCGCTGGGCGGCGGCAAGGGCCTTCACGGAGGAGTTACTGCAACCCTGGATTCGGCGGATGCGGTGGCTGAAGCTCTGGCCGAATTTGACCGTCACCACAACCAGGTCGATATCTTGGTCAACGACGGTCGCAGCATGTTTGCCCGGAAGGCTGCGGAAATCGACCAGTCGGAGTGGGATGAGGTGCAGTCAAGAAACGTCCGGGCCACCTTCCTGCTAAGCCAGGCCGTTGGTTCCCGCATGATTGCGGCAGGTTACGGCCGCATAGTTAACATAATCTCTTGCCTGGCGGAACGGGGTATGGTCAATGGCTCGGCTTTCAGCGTCAGCCAGGCCGGTCTGCTGGCCCTCACCCGCTCCCTTGCCGTGGAGTGGGGCCCCCACAACGTAAGGGTCAACGCCATCGGCACGGGCTGGTCCATCGCGGAAGACATTCCCGTGGAGGTCCAGCGCGAAGAGCAGCTTGTCCGCTACATCCCCCAGCGCCGGAAGGGCCACCCCCGGGATGTGGGCCCCCTGCTGGTCTACCTGTGCTCTGAGGCCTGCGACTACACGACTGGTCAGCCGGTCTACGTGGATGGCGGGCTCAACGCCCATCCCTGACCGCTGAACAGTTACCCAGGGCTCCTCTTGGCCGCGCTGTACGAAACGCCCATTTAGGGATGTTCGCCAAGTGCGGCGGCCCTGATGTGGCAGCAGCCCCGTTGAACCTCTAGTTACGGCTGGGGTACAATACCCAACGATGTCAATGCAACCCGTAACCCGTCTCAGGGGTATGTATGATTTGCCCAGGGAGTCCTGGCTGCGAAAGCAGCAAATGCAGGACTCCCTGACATCACTTATAGGTAGCTACGGCTATCGCTTCCTCGAGACTCCCCTGCTCGAGGGTACGGAACTTTTTCTCAGACAGTCCGGTGGCGACCTGGCATCGCGGATGTACAGCTTCGTTGATGCTGGCAGCAACCAGGTTAGCCTGCGCCCTGAGTTCACGTCCCCCATTATGCGCCACTACCTGGAAGCCGGTGATGAACTTCCCCTGCCTGCCCGCTTTCAATATGCTGGCCCCGTGTTCCGGTACGACGTGGCCCACCCCGAGGGTTCCGGCCAGTACACCCAGGTGGGCGCCGAGCTTATCGGCGCAGACAGTGTGGTTGCCGATGCCGAATTGCTGGCCCTGGCTGCGGAAATACCGGCCCGGGCGGGTGTGACGGACTGCCGCATCAATTTGGCCGACCTGGACGTTTTTCACAGCCTGCTGGATGTAGCGCAGGTATCGGACCGTGCCCGCAGTTTCATCCAGGCCTCCGTGCCCCAGCTTAAGGGTGGACTTGCTTCCCTGCCCCAGGTACGGGAAAGGGCTTACCAGCTGCACCTGGGCGACCGGAGCCCCGAGAATCAGGAACTCAGCGCGGCCATTGCCGGCCTGGAAGACGAACAGGCAAGGCAGGTAATCCAGGGGTTCCTGCAGTGGAACGGTACAGATTTTCGCAGGTTCGGACAGCGCGATCCGGACCAGGTCGTAGATCGCTTCCTGCGAAAACTGAAGGGCAGCGACGACGTCGGCCAACTGGAAAGAGGTCTTGAGTTGGCTGCTTCCCTCACTTGCCTGCAAGGCCAGCCCGTGGAGACTGTAAACGCCGCCAGGCAGGTGATGGAGAAGGCCGGCGCCGATGTGGCGGCGATTGGCCGCCTGGCAGACCTGGTAGAAATCCTGGAGTCCTGTTCCGAAACCCGGGGAAAGGTGACCGTGGATTTTGGGCTGGCGCGGGGTCTGGCCTATTATAATGGAATAGTTTTCGAGGTATGGCATCCCGATTGGTCCGGTCCCCTGGGTGGTGGCGGCCGCTACGACGGCCTGGCCCGTGCCCTGGGCAGCGGCAGGAACGTCCCGGCCCTCGGTTTCGCCTATACCCTGGAGACACTGCTGGCGTTGGCCGACCGCCATGGCGTCAATGGTGCCGCGTCAGCCAATGACGGTTATGTCCTGGTAGTTTCGGAATCGGAAAGGAACTGCGGCGAGGCATTCCGCGTGGCCCGCGAATTGCGAGAAGAGGGATCGTCGGTGGAGCTGGACGTGCAGACTCGGGATCTGGCTGGTGCCCTCGCCTACGCTTCCCTGAGGGGCATTGGCCGGATCATCTACGTGGATTCTATGGGCCAGCAGGCCGCCCACAATGTTGAATAACCGAATGAACGGGACCAACGGCAGCGCCGGAAACGGGCGCGATTCAGCCCTGCGCCTGGTGATTCCCAGCGATGGGGAGCTTTATGAACCCACGCTGAATTACCTGGCGTCCTGTGGTGTCCGCGTCAGCCGGCCCAGCGCCCGCCGCTATACGGCCACCATTCCCTCGCTGCCGGGAGCAGAGGTCCTCTTCCAGCGCAGCGCCGACGTTACCACCAAGGTGGAAGAAGGCAGCGCCGAGCTGGGTATCACCGGTCTGGACCGTTACCTGGAATACCGCGCCGACGAACGCAAAGTTATCAGCTTGATGGACGATTTGGGGTACGGTCGCTGCGACTTTGTTCTGGCGGTGCCCGACGCCTGGCTGGACGTCTCCTCCATAGACGACCTTGCAGACCTGGCCCTGGAGTTTCGTCAGGAAGGCAAGCAACTGCGGATAGCCACCAAGTACCCCCGCCTGCTGCGGCAGTACCTGTTTCAGCGGGGGATCAACTACTTCACGCTGGTGGCGGTCAGCGGCGCTCTGGAGGCCGCTCCCGTGGCCGGTTACGCCGATCTGATCGCCGACCTTACCGCTACCGGTAATACGTTGCGGGACAACCGCTTGAAGACGCTGGAAGGCGGAACTATTCTCAGTTCCCAGTCCTGCCTGATTGCCAATACAACGACCCTTATGCAATCCAAAGAGGCCCTAAGGCTGGCCCGGGAATTGGTGGAAATGCTGGAGTCCCACATGCGGGCCGAGCCCTATTACCGCCTGACCGCCAACGTGAGGGGCGGTTCTCCCGAAGAAGTGAGCGCCACTGTGCTGAGCCGTCCCGAGGTTTCCGGATTGCGCGGCCCTACCATTGCACGGGTCTATAATGTGGAGGAACAGGACTGGTACGCCGTAACCCTGCTGGTGCGCAAGGATCGCTTGATGGAGGCGGTGGACCACCTTCGCGACTGCGGCGGAATCGAGATTTCAGCCTCGCAGTTGAGCTACCTGTTCCAGGAAGATTCCTCGGTGTTCAGCAGACTCTTCCAGCAGGCTGGCACAGCCAGTCAGGAGTAAGGTGGACAATAGTGCCTAATCTCCCCATGCATATTTACATTGCCGGCCAGGTGGCCAGGGAGTTGGACTGGGGATTTGTCCACGACAACCTGGGCAGTTGCTTCCTGGGTTCAACCACGCCGGATATTCGCGCCATGACCAAGTGGGACCGTGAGCGCACCCACTTTGCCTCCCTGTCGCTGGAATCTGTGGGCGACGGCACCCGCCGCATGTTCGAGCTCTATCCCGAACTGGCCGACCGCAGCAGCAACAATCCCGCCACTCGGTCTTTTGTCCTGGGCTACGTCAGCCATCTGACTGCCGATGAGCTGTGGATTACTACCATGTTCCGCCCCCACTTTTCCAGGGAAGCGACATTAGCCGAGACTGACGAGGAAGCGCAGATATGGGACCGGGCCGTCCAGTTGGATATGGACCGGCAGGCCCACCAGGAACTGGACGGTTTCAACCTGGCTGGGCAGGTGATTTGCAGTGGCGAAGAGGGTGTCGAGATAGACTTCATCAGTCCGGAGGTCCTGTCCGAATGGCGGCAGTGGGTGGCGCGCTTCATGGGCTGGGAATTTGACTGGCAGCGCCTGAAGCGGGCCCTGAATCGCATGTACCGCGACAATGACGACGTGCAGGAAATGGTGGACCGTTTCCTTGCCGATATGCCCGAAAGCCTCGAATCCGTCTACGAAATGGTTACTCGGGAAAAAGTGGAAGCCTACCGGCGGGCCGCCGTAGAACAGACCCTGCTGCAGGTTAAGGAGTATCTTGGTGAAACTTAGAGTGGTTGAGGGGCTGGCCGAGGCCGAGGGCGTCCTGGCCCGTTTCGATCCCCTGGATATGGATTCCCTTCCCGAATCGGTGGTGGAACGCACCAGGCAGGCTTTCGGAGCCGACGTTACGCCCGAGCAGTCCGTCCTCACAATGTTGCGGGACGTGCGACTGGAGGGCGACGCAGCCATTCGCCGTTACGCCAGGCTGCTGGACGGCGCCGACCTGGAAGAGTTCCGCATCAGCGATGCGGAATTGCAGAGTGCCCGCGAGAGCATTTCGCCGGAGCTTGAGTCCGCCCTGCAGCTGGCCGCCCAGCGTATTACCGATTTCCACCAGGCCACGCTCCCCCGCAACTGGATTGACCTGGAACAGGGGCTGGGTGAAATGGTCCGCCCCCTTGAACGGGTGGGCCTCTACGCTCCCGGCGGTACTGCCGCCTATCCCTCCACCGTCCTGATGACGGCCATACCGGCCCGGGTCGCCGGCGTAAGTGAAGTTGTCCTTTCCACACCCCGGCGTGGCCAGGAGCCCCTGAACTCCGCGGTTATGGCCGCCGCCCACATCGCCGGCGTCGACGCCGTCTACCAGGTGGGGGGAGTTCCCGCCATTGCAGCCATGGCCTACGGCACCGAAAGCATTCCCAAGGTGGACAAGATCTGCGGCCCGGGCAATATCTTCGTCGCCTGCGCCAAGAAACTGGTACAGGGGCAGGTGGACATTGACGGTATCTTTGGCCCCACCGAGACCATTGTTATTGCCGACGAAACTGCCCAGCCTGCTTTCTGTGCCGCCGACATGATCGCCCAGGCCGAGCACGATCCCCTTTCCACCGCCATCCTTGTAACCGACTCCAGGACGCTGATAGCCCAGGTTGAGGAAGAAGTCGAACGCCGTTTAGCTTCGCTGGAAAGGGGCGACCTGGCCCGGGACGCCCTGGAACGGCAGGGTCGAATCGTGCTGGTGGACGACATGGACGAGGCTGTGGAACTGGCCAACCGCATCGCCCCCGAGCATCTTTGCATGATGGTCGCCGACCCCTGGGCCTGGGCCGGCAAGGTCAAGAACGCGGGAGGCCTGTTCCTGGGCGAGTTCTCCCCCGAAGTCATGGGAGATTACATCGCCGGGCCCAGCCACGTCATGCCCACCGGCGGCACGGCCCGCTTCAACTCGGCTCTCAGCGTCCACCACTTTATGCGTACCATGCCGGTGGTCGGGTTAAGCCCCGAGGTATTCCAGGGCCTGGGCCAGGCCGCGGTCCAGATCGCCCATGCCGAGGGTCTTACCGGCCACTCGGGCGCCATCGAAGTGCGGCTCGACAGCATCAAAGCCAGGGCGTGAGGAAAGCCACTCCGGAACATAACCGTTTGCGGAGTTCAGTAATCCTCTTTAGACGCTACAAAATTAAACCCGGATTGTTGATATGACCGACGTCAGAGACCTCCTGCTGCCCCACATTCGCCAATTGAAAACCTACGATGGCGTTGACCCGATGGAGGTTATGGCCCAGCAGGCCGGCATTCCTCCGGAAAAGGTCATCCGGCTCAACGGCAACGAGAACCCCTTCGGCCCGTCACCTGAAGTGGTGAGGGCCCTGGGCAGTTTCCAGCACTACAACCACTATCCCGACCCCGACCAGCGGCAGTTGCGGGATGTCCTTTCCGGTTACCTGGATGTGCCAGCTGAACAAATTGTTGCCGGGAACGGCAGCGACGAGTTAATCGACATGATCCTGCGCATGTTCCTGGGGACCGGAGAGAACATAGTCATTCCCACCCCCACCTTTGGAATGTACGCCTTCTCGGCGGAGGTTTGCGGCGGCAAAGTCAAGCCGGTCCCCCGCAATGAAATCTTCGACATTGACATTGAAGCCACCGTTGCGGCCTTTGACGAGGATACCAAGGCTATTTTCCTGGCCTCGCCCAACAACCCCACCGGAAACACCGCTTCCGAAACGGCCATCCGTGCCCTGCTGGCCACCGGCAAGATTGTAGTGGTGGACGAGACCTACTACGAATTCTGCGGTCAGTCCGTCCTTCCCCTGGTGGATGAATTTCCAAACCTGGTTGTGCTGCGCACATTCAGCAAGTGGGCGGGTTTGGCGGGACTCAGGATCGGACTGGGAGTGATGAATCCGGATGTCGCCCGTACTATGATGAGTATGAAGTCTCCCTACAACGTCAACCTGGCGGCGGAAGTTGCCCTCATAGCCTCCCTCAATGACCGACCCACCCTGCTCAACAGGGTGCAGGCCATCGTCCAGGAACGGAAGCGAATGATCGGGCTGCTGGAAGACATTCCGGGAATCCATGTGTGGCCGTCCCAGGCCAACTTCATCCTGTGCCGCCTGCCCGAAGGACGTGGCCAGGAAATTTTCGAGGGATTGTGCCGGCGCGGCATATTCCTGCGTTACTTCAATACGCCGCAATTGAGAGATTACGTTCGCGCCAGCGTGGGCTTGCCCGAAGAGACGGACCAGGTAGTTGCTGCGCTGAAGGAACTGGTGGCTGAGTAATGGTGGAGAAGATCGAACCCGTAAACGCTGATCTGGTTCCATCCGGCGCCAGAGTCGCAACCCTCAACCGCGAAACCGCGGAGACTCAAATTGCCCTGACGGTGAACCTGGACGGGCAGGGTCATTACGATGTGGATACCGGCAATGGTTTCCTGGACCACATGGTCAGCCAGATCGCCCGCCACGGCCTCTTCGACATTACCCTCCACGCCAAAGGCGATGTCCACGTGGGCTGGCACCACTTGGTTGAAGATGTGGGGATTCTGTTGGGGCGGGCCTTCAATCAGGCTCTCGGCGAGGTGCGGGGCATCCGCCGCATGGGCCACGCCATAGTCCCCCTGGACGAAACCCTGGTGATGGTGGCCCTGGACCTCAGCGGTAGAAGCTACGCGGTGGTTGAGACCACCCTGGACGAAACGATGGTCGAAACTCTCTCAGGAGACCTGGTACGCCACTTTTTCGAGTCATTCGCCCTGGAGGGCCGGATCAACCTGCACGCCAAGGTCTTGACTGGCGTCAGCCCCCATCACAAGGCCGAGGCCCTGTGCAAGGCCCTGGCCCGGGCGCTGCGGGACGCCGTGGAAATCGACCCCAGGGCTACCGGCCAGGTGCCCAGCACCAAGGGCACGCTGGACGGCTGATAAAGCTACGGTTTACATAATAATGTAAAAGTGTACGGGCCGCTCAATAGGGCGGCCCGTACACTTGGCTCCAATACCCGCCAGTTTGAGGGACAGCGCTGATCAGCGGCCCTTCCTGGCAATGAACTCGGGGAAGGCCTGTTCGGCGTTGTATCCCCGTACCCGGTTGGTTGTGAAGTCCCGCTCGTTGGCCCACTGCTGCTCCAGGTCACAGCCCATGTGCATCAGCAGCAGTTCCTTGATGCCCATTATCGACTCCCTGCGGTTCTGAGCGATGGTCCGGCCAATCTCCATGGTCTTTTCCCGAAGCTGGTCAGCGGGGACCAGGTGGTTCAGCAGGCCAATGCGATGAGCTTCCTCCGCCTCCACTACCCTTCCGGTGAACAGCAGCTCCTTGGCAATGGGCCAGCCCACCTGGTTGGGCAGCGTCCAGGTGGAGTTGATGCGCCCGTAGGCGGCGGCCAGGAACCGGAAGCTGGTACGTTCGCAGCCCACCCGCATATCCAGGGAAGAGGAAAGAACGGCGGCCCCGCCGTAGGCAAGCCCGTTCATCATTCCTATCACCGGCTTCAGGGATGCGCTAATCTCGTAAGTCCCCCGCGACCGGTTCCGGTCCTGCTCTTCGCGGTTGCCCTGGTCGGTTTCCTGGTCCCTTTCCCGCTGCTCGTGGATGTCGCCGCCGGCGGAAAAGGCCCTTTCCCCCGCGCCCGTTATCACAATGCAGCCCACCTCATCGTCCTCGTTCATGGCCCTGACCGCATCCTGCAATTCCCGGTTCAGTTGGCGGTTCATCGCATTGAGCTTTTCCGGCCGGTTCAGGGTGAGAATGGCCACGCCATCTTCTTTCTCCACCAGGACAAATTCGTAGTCCATAAGCCCCTCCAAATCCTGGCTTCCCCTTCTTGTTCTTGCAGAAGATGGATTCCAGTGTTTCAAATCTGCCGCTATTGTATGGGCGACCCTGGGGGTAGTCAAACCCGTTTCATTCCCGCGTCTGCCCACAGTTGGCTTCTTGCCTCAGCCTGCAGCGCGTCCTTCCGGTTGAGGTGGTCTGGGACATAATGGTAGGGGCAGACCTGCGTGTCTGCCCTGGCCGCGTGTCTGCCCTGGTGTCCACGCCACAATGGTAGGGGCAGACCTGCGTGTCTGCCCTGGCCGCATATCTGCCCTGGCCTCACACACGAAACCACCTGAATCGGAACGCTGCCACCTTGCCCTTCCCCATTGACGCCCTAGGTCCAATCTTCTAAAATAGAATATATGTTCGTATCAGGCCCTCCTCAGACTCCTCAACAGTCCCTTGCAGACATCGTTCGCGAGGAGACCGACGACGGCCGCCTTATCGTTCGCTTCCTCGTTGATGTCATGCAGGGCGGTCTGGAGGCTGCCAGGCCCTGTCATCGGCTCGATGCTGCCCGCCAGCTCCTCAACCTCGGCTTCGAATCGGTTCGCGCCTTCATCTCCGACAGCGCGCC
>OZ219945.1:0-67150 GCA_964291565.2 Dehalococcoidia bacterium | reverse complement strand
GTTGGACTCAACACCCGCTACGATTCTTCCGGTGGTTCGGGTGCGCTCTGCAGGATATCGTCCAGGGCGCGGCCCAAACTTGGGTCCAGTTCCACCGGGTTGCGGAAGGGCTCATAACTATAGTCGTTCCGTACCCGCTCGATAATGTCCCGAGCATTGGAATTCGTCCTGGCGATACGCTCCAACGTCTCTTTCAGACGCTGGGATTCAACGTTGCCCGGGTCTCCAGGTCTGTCAGGTCAATGTCCAACCCAAACATGGCCTTTATCCGGCGCATAATATCATAGAAAGAACGGTAGTCAGTGACTATGCCCACCTGCTGGTTACTCTGGGTGGTAAAGGGATACATGGGCGCCATGGCCCCCAGGCGGAAGACCTGCAGGTCCGGGTGGCTGAAGTGAGCCATGTTGACCAGCGCCATACCCACGGTAGGCCCCTGGCGACCACCACTGCCGTAGCTCGAAAACTGGATGCCGTACTTCTCCAGTTCCTCTTTCATATCGGCCCGACTGTAGGTACAGCCCACCCGGCGTTCCAATTCGGGCGGAGCGGGCCGTTATAGCCTTCTACGGTTACCGTCTTTTCCACGCCCAGTTCCCGCACCGCTTCGAAAAAGGCTAGGCCATATAACTCGATCTCGAACCACGGCTCCTCTCCCATGAAGATGATTAACCCAGCTCCAGCGTCATAAAGGTCGTTGTCCCAGTGCATGGCCACGCTGGGCAAGCCGTCCTCGAAGGCGCAGGCAGGCCGGTAGGAGTCGTGAGTGCCTGCCACCTGGAAGGGGTAACAGAGCTTCTCAATTTCGCGGCTCATGCTGCCAATCTTTCGGGCACCAAACTGGTCAATAAGGTACTGGGGCAGGCCGCTTGATATGCTGCCACCGTCGGACCACTGGCGACGCCACCCGGCGATCAGGAAACGGGCAGTGGGTTTTTCGTCGAGTACCAAGAGTTCGCTTGCCATGCCCTCTATCTCCTGACAGCTCGGTTAGCGACAACCGCTTCTTCGGCACTGGCTGTCCATATTTGGCCTGAGGCCGGGTGTTGCTTGCCGCAATTATACTACACCGTAAGTGAGCCAAGACTGAGTGCCAGAATGAAGCGCATATCCAGCGCAAACGCATTTTGATTCCGGCGAGAGGGGCGCAATTGTCGCTCAAGGGACACGCCGCCGTCTCCAACCTGAAGGTTCCCGCCTGCCTTCGGGGCATTCAGTCGGGGCAATTTTTTTGTTTTCGCGCCATTTTGGGCCATCTTGGGCCGTTTCGTATCTGAAACACAGGTCAGAGACGACCCCGGTGGTCCGAAAATGGGCCGCTCCCCAGATAGAAAGTGGGTAGACCAAGCGGGCCATTTTGGGCCGTTTTGGGCCGTTTTGAGCCACAGGCTAAATCAAAGCCGATGGGACGCCCTCCCCTTCCCCCTCTTTCCCAGAGAGAGGGGTGATTTAGGCTTGACCGGGCTTTGGGCGGAATGTGCCATGAAAGTAGGGTAGAGAAGCGTCACCCTAGGAATCAAGAGGCAGGTGTCACCAGGGCGATGGCACTTTGAGTCTGGCAAAAGGGACGTCCGTCGGAGGCGGATCGCCCAGAGGATAACACCGCAGTCCCCAGGTTCGATGTACCCGTCTGCTCCAGAAAGACGGACTTTCCCGAATCACAACGCGATTGCCCTGAGCGCATATTTCCCTTGCTTGCGGCAGCACCGGGTTTCCGCTATTCTGGCATAAATTCAGAGAACGACGGAGATACATCATGGCCAGCGTACACGTTTACACCAACCCTGGTTGATTCAGTTGCCGGACGTTGGAAGAGTTCCTTTCGTCCAACGGTGTTCAGTATGAGCACCACGATATTGCCAGCGAACCCGCGGCCCAGCAATACCTGGAAAGCAGGGGGGTCAAGTCTGCGCCGGTAACGGTAATTGACGACGATGAAATCATCATCGGCTACTTCCCCCGCAAACTGATTGCCTCCCTGAAGCTGGACGCCAAGGTGGACCTGTCCGGCCGGACAAGCTGGCTGGCGGACAAGTACGACCGGATACTCCACGCCGCCATCCGGGCCACCATGCAGCTCAGCCCGGAACAGCTCAAGCAGCCGGTGGCCTGGCGGCCGGAAACCCTGCGAGACACCATTGTCCACATAATGTCCTTCCCGGAACTGGCGTACATCAGCCACAAGACGGGCAGCATGACCACCGACGACATGCAGGCCTGCCGGGAACGGCTTACCGGCGTCAATTCATCGGAAGAGATCGCCGAATACGCGGAAGGCGTGATAAAGAGCATCGTCGACTTCCTGAACAGCGACAATACCGAAGCCTTCGACCGGGTGGTGCCCGCCCATTACGGCGGCGAGGTTACCGTGGTGGAGCTGCTTAACATCATTCTCAGCCACAGCACTCACCACCTGAAGCAGGTCTACTGGTTCATGGAAACCACGCTGGGCGTAACGCCCGAGAACAGGGCAACAGAAGAAGACATGGAAGGAATATTCACGCCGGAAGCGCTGATCTAAGGCAGCGCCCCACAACAGGAGCAAAGAATGGCAACCTATAATCCCTCCCAGAAGCTTGATGTACAGGTCCGCGACCTTGAATACCGCAACGACGGCCAGGAGTCGTGGATGGTTACCATCTTCCAGCCCGAAGGCAGCGGCCCCTTTCCGGCCCTGCTGGACGTTCACGGCGGCGCCTGGAACCGGGGCGACCGCAGCGCCGATGAGGTGATGAACCGGGCCCTGGCCGCCAGCGGCATCGTCGTGGCGGCGGTGGATTTCCGGCTGGCCCCGGCGCATCCCTATCCCGCCCAGGTGCAGGACGTGAACTTCGCCACCCGCTGGCTTAAGGCCCACGCCGCGGAGTTCAACGCCGACCCGGCCACCGTGGGTGGAATGGGCTGCTCCAGCGGCGGCCACACTCTGATGCTCAGCGCCATGCGGCCCAGCGACCCACGCTATGCAGCGCTGGACCTGCCTGAGGCATCGGGCCATGACGCGACGGTGGCCTACAACGTTTGCTGCTGGCCGGTGCTCGACCCCTACGCCCGCTACCTGTATGCCCAGGAGTCCAACGAGCGGCTGGCCGCTTCCAGCGAGGCTTACTTCCTGGACCAGGATGCCATGAAGGAGGGCAACCCCCAGCACATTCTGGAACGGGGCGAGAATGTACTGCTGCCACCTACCCTGATAATCCAGGGCACCAGGGACGACAACGTGCCCCTTTCCATACCCCAGCGATTCGACACGGCATTCCGCGCTGCCGGCGGCGACATCCAGGTGGAGTATTTCGCCGACCAGGTTCATGGCTTCGGCAACATGCCAGGTCCCGAGTCCGACCGGGCCATCGGGTTGATCAAGGCCTTCATTGCCCGCTGCCTGGCCCTGACCGGCGCACCGGCCTGACCGCCAGGGAACTTTCACAAAGAGACGCAGAGACACAGAGGGACATGAAGGCTCTCTGATTCTCTGCGTCTCTCTGTGAGAAATGACGACTAAATAAGCCTTCAAAAAGGAACTGGAACCTTGCGTATCGAGAAAGTAGAAACCGCTCTGTACCGTATCCAGCGCCAGCCCGGCCTGTCCAACTCCACCCAGCAGATTGACGCCACCAGCCTGCTGATGGCTCACGTCCACACCGACGAAGGACTGGAGGGAGTGGGCTGGACCTACAGCCACGGCACCAGCGGCCGGGGCATGAAGGAGGCCATCGACACCCTGCTGGCGCCCCGTATCATCGGCGAGGACCCGGCGTACATAGAGCGGCTTTACGATCGCATGTGGAAGAGCGTCTTCCCCAACATCACTATGTCCGGCCTGACCACCGTGGCCCTGGCGCCCCTGGACATCGCCCTGTGGGACCTGGCGGGCAAGGCCGCAGACAAACCCCTGTTCCGGATACTAGGTGGGTACCGGGACAGCATCCCCGCCTATGGCAGCGGCCTGGACCTGGCCTACACCACAGAGGACCTGCTGGACCAGGTTACCAACTTCGTCGACCAGGACTACTGGGGGGTCAAGATCAAGATTGGGCGACCGAACCTGGGCGAGGACGTGGACCGGCTGCGGGCCGTACGCCAGGCCATTGGCCCCTACACGCCCCTGATGGTGGACGCCAACCAGCGCTGGTCAGTGGGCGAGGCCATAACCCGCGCCCGGGCCATGGAGGAGTTCAACCTGTTCTGGCTGGAGGAACCCATCCTGGCCGAAGACCATGTGGGGTACGAAAGGTTGAGCAATACTGTGAACGTGGCCCTGGCAACCGGGGAAGGGGAATGGCTGCCGGAAGGGTTCCTGGACCTTTTCCAGCGGGGAGCCGTCCAATTTGTGCAGGCTGACGTGTGCCGGGTAGGCGGGGTTACTCCCTGGATGCGCATTGCGCGAGTTGCCGACGCCTACCACCTGCCAATGGCGCCGCACCTGGTGGAAGAGATTTCCATGCACCTGTGCTGCGGGGCGTCCAACGGTTACCTGGTAGAGCACCTGCCCACGCTGAACCTGAACAACACTGGCTACATCCTGAACCCGGTGCTGCCTGTTGACGGCAAGTTCACGCCTACCGAAGCTCCAGGCCACGGCGTCCTGTTCGACCTGGCGGCATTGGAGCAGGTGCGAATAGCCTAGCCGGTAACCCTTCATCGCGAGGTACGGACGGGGCCTACCCCAAGCGCCAGGCGTAGAGGACCACTGCTACCGCCGTTGCCAGGTTAAGGCTGGAAACGCCGGGTTCCATGGGTATGGCAATTCGGCCCCGGGCAGCTGCGAGCAACTCGGGGCTCAGTCCGTCGCGCTCCGTACCAAAAGCCAGGATTGCTCCATCGGGCACCGAACCCGAGTCCAATGGCTCTCCCTCAGGATCCACCGCCAAGAGATCCCGATCATTCAAACTTGCCGGGAGTTCGTCCACATTCAGCCCTCGGAGCCACACTACCGGCAGAGCGAAGTGCAGGCCGGCGGAGCCCACCAACGCTGAGGGGTGCCAGGGATCGTGGTCGCCGGTAGTAACCACGCCGGCAGCGCCGGCGGCGGCCGCAACCCGTACTGTCGCACCGATGTTACCGTGGCTGCGGGGGTTCTCCAGCAGTACCAGGGGCATCGGGCTTCCAAAAGGTTGTGGACTATAGGCAGGGCGAAGGGCCAGTGAAATGACACCGGTTGCCGGAGGCGTCGGGGAAAGCTGCCGGAAAACAGTCGCGGGAACCTCGGTGCCATCCTTGGCAAGGACGTCCACCAGATCGGGAGCCAGCGAAGGAACTAAGCTGTCAAGTCTGTCTGAGTCCTGAGTCACGGTCTCCAGGATAGTTGCGCCGAAGCGAAGGGCGTGCTTCAGGGGGTGGAAGCCTTCCAGAACCGCCAGAGTTTCATCGGAGCGGGCACGGCGGAACCGGTCAATCAGGGACTGGTAGCCGGGCCCGCTGCTAATGGCCGTCCTCCCAAAGCTGGACCACGCCCACATCGGGCAGCAGGAAGTGGAACCCGTTGCGTTCGGCGTACTGGCGGTCCAGGTCCGTGTCGCCAATGTGGTAGTAGTTCTCGGCCGGGAACTGTTCCTTTACCGCATCAAGCTGGTGCTTGAGGACGGTAAATTCCATGTCGATGCCGGCGGTCTCCCAGATGCGCTGCTGGTTGCTGACGGTGCGGTCGGAGCAGCTGCCGATGATGCAGCCGCTGGCCTTGGCCGCCCGTACCATATCCAGGGTAATGCACCCGGGCGGATCGCCCACCTCCAGGGTGCCGTCTATGTCAAAGCTGATTAGCGTGGCCAATTGATTGTCCTTTCCAAGTGTTTGGATGATTTGCAACTGCTGGGCTGGTTGATAGGTGAGAATCTTCACCCCCATCCTCGCCTGCCCCCGTCGAGGGGGAAAGTAGTATCGCGCTGGTCCCTATCTCCCTTCGTGATTCTTCGCATCCTTGGTGGTTACTTCAGGACGGGTACTTGCCCAGCATGAGCCAGCCGCCGCTGCTGGGAGTGGTGAAGGCGCACAAGGCCGTTTCCGCACGGACAGTTACCTGGCGGTCTCCGGCGGTGCCCCTGAGCTGCTCGATACTGTCGGTGTACATGGCGGTGCGGGTGCGGCCGTTGCCAAGGTTGCCGCCGCTGGAACTGAAGGGATGGGGCCCCTTAACGCTGATGTCGCCGGCGTAGAAGGCGAAGGCATCGCCCCGTTTGACCCCGTGCCACTGGAACCCCTCCAGGAAGAACTGGGTCATAATCGAATACCCGTCGTAAGGGTTGAAGATATCCACGTCGGCGGGACTCAGCCCGGCGCCTTCATACATGCGCGCCGCCTGTCGGTCGGTCCACATTTCCACCTCGTCCAGGTCGGGCTGGGTAGTACGGAACCGGAAGTTGTGCTGGGAGTGGTTGAGCACGTACACGGGCTGGGACTTCATGTCCTGTGCCCGCTCTGCGGTGGTGAAAAGATATGCGGCCGAGGCGTTGACCGGACGGTCGCAGTCCCAGATGCGCAGGGGGTTCAGGATGTACCGGGACGTCTTGTAGTCCTCCACTGAGATGGGCTCAATGCCGTGGTTGTAGTTGAAGCCCCACGGAGTGAGCATGCCGTTCTTGTGCTGGTTGATGACGAAGGGGGCCAGGTCGTCGTGCTCGCCGCCGTACTTCAAGCAGTACTGGTTGTGGGGGAAGATGTTAATGAAGTCGTTGCCCCCGTGGTTGCCCCAGGGCACCGTCCACTGGCGGACGCCCCGGGCGTAGTCGTCGGCATTCTCGCCGCCCCGGCGGTAGCGCCCTTCCAGGTTGCCGGTGGGATAGATGACCAGGCAGGTGCTGCAGACGCCGTCCCCCACAGCCTGAGAAGCCATTCCCACCATCTCGCCAATAGTGGGGACGCCGGTAGGGGCGAACTTGACGTTCTTGAAGCCCATGGCGTTGATGAGCCACTGGGCATTGATCAGGGTGATGCCGTACTCCGAGTCGTAGGGCGGATCAAAGTAGGAGCGGGGCGCCCAGTTGGAGGCGGAACCGCCGCTGCCGCCGGCAATGTGGCTGTCGCAGCAGACGATGCCGTCCACCTGGTCTATGGTGACACCGGCCTGCTCCATGGCCCTTTCGCAGGCCAGGATAGTGTAGGCGCCCAGGGAGGTATCCAGGTTCTCGCCGTCCCAGCGCCGGTCAACGGGAGAATGACCGTAGCCTGCGATGGCTACCTTGCCCCGGTGTTCCCACACACCCAGGCCGTCCCTGTCCCGGCGCCACTGGAAATTGTTGCTGTTGGTCATATTCGGTCCTTTCTCGCTCCCTGGCTAGACTTTTTCACAAACAGACGCAGAGAAGCGGGGATTCGCAGAGGTCATCCGTTACCTTCCGCCCTTTGTAATCTTCATTCTCTAAGCAAAGATATTTCCTTAGTCACTTACTCCATTACCCGCCATTCGTGAATCAATTGGCCCGGGGCCACTTCTTCGAAGGTGAGTTCCACGGCAGCGCCCACCGGCGCCCGGTAGGCTGGCACACCCGGGAGATTGGAGTAGAAGTTCACGGTGGGGTCTTCATCCAGGGTAACCAGGGCCAGGTTGTAAGGCTGGTCGGGCATCCGGCGGTTAAGGCGGCCATCCTCAATTACTATGTAGGTGGCAACGTGGCCCTTCCCTTCCACTTCCCTCCACTCCAGCTTGTCACCGGAGCCGCAGACCTGACAGGCCGCCTGGGGCGGGTACTGGAGCTTGTCGCAGGCGGCGCAGTTCTGGAGGACGAGGCGGCGTTCGTTCACCGCGTCCCAGAAGGGCTGGCTGAGATCGTCGGGGACCGGGATTACTTTAGGCATTGTTTATCTCCAGTTTGATGTTCGGTCGGGCCATCGCTAAGCAACGGCTTCATCGTCCCAGGCACGAGGGTCGGGGCCGTAATGGTTGGGGCCGGACTGCCCCTGTTTAACCATCCATACCAGCCACCAGACGACCAATCCTATCCAGACCAGGAAAGCTACGAGGATGCCCGCAACAATGGGCGCCCAGGAGACTGCCGACCACCATTTACCCCAGTCCTCTTCTCCGGTAAGGAGCCCGGATAATCCAACTAACACGCCAACGATGATCGGTATTATGGCCAGTATACCAATGGCGAACCAGACCAGCTGCCACCACCCGCTCTTGCCGATATCGTGTAAACGGCGGGCGGTCACGGCCAAGTCGGGAAGCAAAACGGCCAGGGCAAATATGGTACTTAGAGGAGTATAAAAGTAAGCATTGGAAATTGCGCCGATGAAACTGTCAACGGCGCTGATGGCCAGGCTGGCGAGGATCGTTGCCAGCAACCACCACCAGTATTCGGCGCGGGTGGCGCGGCCGCTGAAATCGGCATACTTGCGGATACAGGTCTTGACCGATTCCTGCATAGTCATCATCGGTCTGGTTTGGGGCGCCGATCCTGGCTGCATTAATTTCTCCTGAACTGGGGTTACGCAGGGGTTATTCTACCCCTTCACAGGGACTTCATCCACCAGCGCCTGATCAAAACCCGCCACCTTACTCACCATTCCACTTCCGCGGGTCCCTGCCATACTTGTTGGCGCCCGACTCGCCCTGCTTCACCAGCCAGACTATGGCCCAGGCGTACACCACCAGAATAGTAAGAATGGCAGCAATACCGACCATGCCGAGCACGACAAGGAGGGTGAAGCCTCCGGAAAATGCGCCACCCAAATACCGGTCGTCGTCAACGGCCCATAACGCAATGAAGTACAACAGGCCCACCAGCGATACCACCAGCAACAGTGAAGCAACGAAGTCTATGCAGTACCAAACCAGCAGCCACCACCCACTCTTGCCAATGTCATGAAGGCGGCGAACAGCCACGGCAAGGGAGGGTAGGAAGATGCCGAGGATGATCAGCAGAGCCAGCGGGGTGAACATTCCGATACCCAGGAGTAGAAGAAGGGCTGAAAGGGTCGCGTCAACCGTGGCGGCGACGAAGATGAGGACGTTCGCGGCCAGCGCCCACCACCAGAACTCTGCGCGGGTGGCACGACCATTGAAGGCGGCATACCTTCGGAGGCACAGTCGTACCGCCTGGGGCAGTGTCATCATCGGCCTGGACGGCGGACGGGGCTGTTGCAACGGGGTACCTACTACAGCGGCTTCCAGACCCGCTTGTGATGACCAATCTCGCTTTCATCTACGGGAAAGAAGCCCAACTGGCCACGGTATGATATGGGATCCTCGTATGCCACCGGTTCCTCCAAAGTAAACCCATAGGGGCCACAAAACCAGGGGCTGTCGCTGGATGAGACACAACCGGTGATGGTCACCTCACCCACAATGGCGCCACGGCCCAGGTTAGAGGGAATGACGATACCGGCCCGGCTGATGTATTCGCGCTGTTCGGGGTAGTCGTCAGCCACCATGCGCTGACCGGCGTGGACGTAGATGCGGCCCCGGAACCCGGTGCTCCAGGTGCGGTTTTCAATATCCTTGTAGCCATTGACCACCAGCCAGGCCCATGGCTGGCGGATGCTGAGGGCGCGCACTAACATGCTCCTGCATCGATTATTTTCCAGATTGTATCTTACCAATCGCGGTGCTAACATCCCATAAGACGACTTGCCGGGACCGTTGATTGATGGTCAAAGGAGTTAGGAACTATGGCAGATTTGGTCTTGGGGCTGGCCTCATCCCATAGCCCCCAGTTGAGCACTCCCGCCGAGGGCTGGGCCGCCCGCGGCGAGCGGGACAAGGGTCACATTGAACTAATCGGGACCGATGGCATTACGTCCAATTTCGAGGAACTGCTGGCCAGGTGCGACGCGGCGCGGATTGCCAAAGAAATCACACCGGAAAAGTTCGAGCAGCGGCACAAACAGAACCAGGAAGCAATCGCCCACCTGTCCAGGAAACTGTACGAAGCCAACCTGGACGTGCTGGTGATGGTGGGCGACGACCAGCAGGAATATTTGCTGGACGATAATATGCCAGCCTTTTGCGTTTACTGGGGGGACCAGGTGAAGGTTGCCGGCCACGAAGCGGGACCCTCCACCGGCGGCCAGCACCTGATTGGCTATAACACGGAGGACCAGCAGGTCCCCACGGAATCAGGGCTGGGCCGCCACATCATCGAGCACCTGATCGAATCGGAGTTCGACGTGGGTCGCTCCAACGTCCTGGACCCCAAGCGGGGCGGACGGGCTCGGGGCGGCATCGGCCACGCCTTCGGTTACGTCTATAACCGGCTGATGACGGAAGGCACGATTCCTACGGTCCCCATAATGCTGAACACCTACTATCCCCCCAACCAACCCACGCCCAAACGCTGCTACAACCTGGGACAAGCGTTGAAGGACGCCATAGAATCCTGGCCGAAGGACCTTCGCGTAGGCATCCTGGCGTCGGGCGGGTTGAGCCACTTCGTGGTGGACGAAGAACTGGACCAGGCCGCGCTAACAGGCATGCAAGCCAAGAGCGTGGAGCAGCTAATGGCCCTGCCCCGGGAGAAGATCAACTCGGGCAGTTCGGAAATTCGCAACTGGATTGTGGTTACCGGGGCTACGGAAAACCTGGACATGGACGTGGTGGACTACGTGCCCTGCTACCGTTCTCCGGCCGGCACGGGCTGCGCCATGGGGTTTGCTACGTGGGAGTAGGGATCTGTTCATCCACTAACGGACACGAATATCCAAGCAATGATATATGACAACTAAGGGCAATTACTCGGATATCCCGCCCTATGCCTTTGCTGTCGAGACCGCTATGGGGATTAAGTTCTGCTGTTGTAGACGTAGTGGGGCGCGCCGGTGGGAGGGCCGCCGGAATCATCCGCCCAGGCACGGTAAAACTCCTCGGCGTAGGGGCGCAGGCGGGCAGCCATGCGGCGGGTTTCCAGGGTTTGCGGTTCTGGGGGACGGGACAGTTGCTCGCGGAGTTCGCGCCGAATTTCGTCCTTGCTGACCCGTTGATGCTCCCCGTCCCGGGTGAGCGCTTCCCCATCCACGATGACGGCGGCAATGTCGCGGGACTTGGCCCGACCCATTACCGCTTCCAACGGGGGCAAATCGGCTTCCAGGTAGGGGTCCTCCAGGTCTGACAGGCGGATTAGCAGCATGTCGGCCCTGCGGCCCGGTTCCAGGACGCCAATTTCGCCGGCGAACCCGGTGGGAGATGCGGCGTTGGCGGTGGCCATGGCCAATACCTGCTCGGACGTTATGGCCGGGTTGCCGATGCCGGGCTGTCGGTGCAGCCTGCTGACCAGCCGCATTTCCTGGAGCAGGTCGTCATCGTCGTTGATGGCGGTGCTGTCGGTGCCCATGGCTACGTTCAGGCCCCGCGCCAGCATGGGATTTACCGGCGCGATGCCGTTCTTGAGCCGCAGGTTGGAACTGGCGTTGTGACAGACGGTGGCGCCGGCGCCGGCCAGCAGGTCAATGTCCCGCTCGGTGAGCCAGACGGCGTGGGCGCAGGACAGTTCCGGCCCCAGGAATTCCAGGTCGGCCAAATGTTCAACCGGCGTCTTGCCCCAGGTGCGCAGGCCGTAGGCCTTCTGGTAATTGCTTTCCACCAGGTGCATGTGTACGGGTGTCCGGTAGCGCAGGGACGTTTCGCGGGTGCGCTGCAGGAACTCGTCGGTATTCCACTGCACGTTGCTGGGGCTGAGCAAGACTCGCAGCTTGCCGGAAGGGTCGCCGTTGTAGCGGTCGTAGGTTTCGGCGAAGAAGGCGAAGTACTCGTCGTCGGTCATGTCGGTGGCGGCCACATGGCGGGTGACGCTTTCGGCCAGGTCGGCGGGCAGGCCGGAAAGGAAGTCCTGGTCGGCGGCATAGACCACCCGGTTCTGGTTGCGGAAATAGCTGGAGAAGGCCACCCGCATACCGGCATCCCGGAAGCCCCGCAGCACCGCGTCGACGTCTTCCCGCAGGGTGGCGGTGGCCGTCTGGGGATGGTTGTACATGACGGTGGTGGTTCCAGACTCCAGCATGATAAGGGCCGTGTAGAGCGTCATCAGGTAGTGGTCGTAGGGACGCCGACCCCAGCCGTCGAGAATCCACAGCTCCAGGCAATCGTCGCAGGTGCCCATCTGCAGGGTTGTGACGCCGCGCCCGTGGTGGTGGGAGTTGACCAGGCCGGGGATGATGGCGTAATCGGGTCCGCCCAGTTCTCTCATCGGGTTCCAGCCGGGCGCGCAAATCCTGCCAGGGGCCGACCTCGCGGATAACGCCGTCTTCCTGGTAAATTGCAGCGTCGGACAGCGACGTGGTCCCCCCACCGGACGCGGGAGTGAGCAGGTACCTGCCGCGTATCAGGGTTGACGCCATGGTTCACCTCCCTCAGCCGGCCTGCTGCCGGTACCAGTCGATGATTTCTGAACCGGTGGCAGCCCAGACACCGCCCTGGCCCATGACGTAGGACAAGGCCCGGTCAATGCTGCCGATGCGGAAGGGCTGGCCCACCAGCCAGGGGTGCCAGTTAACGGCCATAAGCCGGCCGGTTGCCGCTCCGTCCTCCTTCAGCACATCAAAACTCTCGCCCAGCATCCGCTCGTAGTCGAAGACGGGCATCAGCTTCTGGGAGATGGAGACCACGTCGTCCAGTTCGTAGAGCAGGGGTAGAGCGAAAAAGGGCCGGTCGCCGGTAGTCATGGGATAGGGCTGCTCGTCGTTGGCCCAGTCGCAAACGTAGGTGAGACCGGCCTCGGCCAGCAACCCGGGGGTACGGTCGGACTCGCCATATTCGGGGCCGAACCAGCCGGCGGGCGGAGCGCCGGTGGCGGATTCCAGTGCACCGATGGAAGTCCGGATGTAGTCTCGCTCCTCATCCTCGGACATGTTGCTGGTGATCATCCGGCTGACGGAGATGCCGTGGCCGATGATCTCGCAGCCCCGGTCCAGGCAATGGCGCACCAGGTAGGGGTAATGTTCGGCGGTCAGGGCATCCATGGCAATGGTGGCGCGGATGCCGTACTTTTCCAGCACGTCCAGCAGGCGGAAGATGCCCACCCGGTGGCCGTATTCCCGGTGGGACAGGCGGGCGTAGTCGGGAAACTCCCGGGGCGCGGAACCTCCGGCCAGGCGGGCCACCTGGAAACTGCCGGCGGGCGCCTGCCATTCCATGTGTTCCAGAGGAATTATGATGCACAGGGCAACGGCGGCGTTGTCGGGCCAGCGCAGAGTGGGACGGCTGATTACGGGGGACCATTCGTGGTGGGGATGATCCATACCAAAGGTGCGTTGGGCGGGCATGGGCTTTATTCTCCCGTTCGGTGGTTTGGGGGGCGCCTATCACCCCCACCCTAGCCCTCCCCCATCAAGGGGGAGGGGACTTCAACAAAGGCGCCTATTTGCCCTACGCTTCGGCCAGGCGCTGGGCATGAGTTATGGCCTCGTCGTAGTAGTTGGCAATATAGTAGTCGGCGATGTCGTCGGCGGTGGTCTGCCAGACGCCATCGTGGGACATTATGTAACCCAGGATATCGTCCAGGTACTTGATACGATGGGGCTGGCCGATAATGAAGGGATGAAGGGCAATGCACATTACCCGGCCGCTCTCCGCCCCTTCCTCGTACAGGCGGTCGAACTGGGCTTTGCAGATATCGGCGAAGTACTGGGCGCTGTAGTGGTTGTCCCGCAGAACGGACGAATCATTCAGTTCGATTGAATAGGGCACTGAGATGAGCTTGCCGGAATTGACTTTGATGGGCGTGGGCTGGTCGTCGTGGAACCAGTCGGTGTGGTAGATGAGCCCGGCCTCGGCCATCAGGTCGGGTGTATGGACACTGCCGGAGATGGCGGGACCCAGCATGCCCTTCAAGGGGCTTGCCGGTGTGGCGCTTCAGGGTGTCGATGCAGTCCCGGTAAAACTCCCGCTCCTCGTCTTCGGTGCAGGTGTAAAGGTAGCGGGTGTTGTAGATGCCGTGGCTCATGTAGTCGTAGTCCCGCTCCATCATGGCCTCGGCGATTTCGGGAAAATGCTCCAGGACGGCCAGGTTCAGCGAGATGCAGCAGCGGATGCCGTGCTTGTCCAGGGGTTCCAGCATACGCCAGAAACCAATACGGTTGCCGTAGTCCCGGTACGAGAATTGCTGCACGTCGGGATAGGGTGTGCGGGGCCAGGGGTTGCGGACACCCTCGTTGGGGGGCTGGTACTCGTAGTGCTCCACGTTGGGAGAAATCCACACTGCCACCCGGGCGTCGTTGGGCCACTTGATGATGGGGCGGTCAATGATGGGCAGGTAGTCGATTCGGTCGGGTGGCAGGGCCATTTCAGTTTCCTCTTACGTTATTTGTGCGGGACGCCTGGGGATTGATAGCGGAGTTCGCGCCAACCTGACCTTCCCCCACGAAGGTAGAAGGGGAAGCTGCAAGCCTGGCTTGCTAGTCCAAAAACCCAAATTCCCGCCGCCATTCCACGTAGTCCGAAAGCCCGGCGGCCAGGTCGTAACTGGGCTTCCAACCGAAGTCCCGCCACAGGCGGTAGCCGGACAGGGGGCCGCGAGCCGGAGAAGTGCTGACGTTAGAAACCGGTTCCGCCCCCTCTTCCAGCAAGAAGGTGTCGGGGTAGAGTTCCTTCAACGTGTCCTGAATTTGCTGGCCCGTAACCCACACGCCATTGGTGATGTTGTAGCGGTCGTGGGGCAGGTCCGGAGCATCCACAACGGTGGCGATACCGGACGCAATGTCCAGAACGTAGGTAAAGTCCCGGCCCACATCCGAGTCCTCTACTGCAATGGGTTCGCCCCGAACCAGCCGGCCGGTCCACTGGTGGGGTATGGACATGTTGTCCCGGTGGCCGGTAACCCGTTCCATGGGACCGTAGGGCGTGCTAAGCCGCAGGCTGGCGGTGGGGAAGCCGTGAAGCTCGCCATATCGCTGGGTGATAGCCTCGCTGGCGGCCTTGGTTATGCCGTACAGGGTGTCGGCCTTGGAGGGGTCGTCTTCGTTGAAATACTGGTCCGGGCCCCGGGTCATCCCGTACATGGAGCCGGAGCTTATGTAAATAAAGCGCTCCGGCCCTATTAGCCGGGCCATTTCCAGCATATTGGCGGTGCCGGTGACGTTAATGTCTACAATGTCCCGGCTGCGGGCGGTCTCCAGATCAACCCGGTTCACCGTGAATACGGCGGCGTGGACTATCTTCTCGATTGAGTAGGACTGGCGCAGCGACTCCAGGTCGCCAGGACTAAGGATACTGCCGGTAACGAAAGTAACTCGGGGCAGCAGATCTCCCAGGTATTGGCGGTTCAGTTCATCCGCCGCACTGACGTCAAGGCTCACCACGTCGTGGCCCCGGTTCGCCAGTTCCTTAACGATGTTGGAGCCGACAAAGCCGGTGCCGCCGGTTACCAGGGTTGCCATCTGCTATCTCCTTTTTCTTCCGCGAAAAGGTGCGAATCCTTACTGCGCCGTCGCAATTTAGGTGGTGTACAAGAATTCCGGCCTTAGGGGTGGTTCGCGAACCGCCCCTAAGGAGCAGCGAAGGCATCGAACAGTTAAGTAAACATTCGTGTAATTCGGGGATAGATTACCAGCCCAGCATTACCGATTCCTTGCGGGGGTCGGCGCCGCCGTGATAGACACCGTCTTCCGGATTGACCAGGATTGGCGTAAAACCGTTGGGCACACCCCAGGGGCCGATCACCTTTACCTGGTGGCCTCGGTCGTTCAGGGCGTCCACTACGTCCTGCCCCATCCGGCCCTCGGTTTCCAGCAGGTTGGGGTACTCCTCGTGGGGCCAGGGAGACTGGGGAAAGCTGTATCCGCAGAAGCGAGGGGCTTCCACCGCTTCCTGCACGTTCATCCCGAAGTCGATGATGTTGCACAGGGTCTGCAGGTTGCTCTGGGGCTGGCTGTCCCCACCGGGCGTGCCCAAGGTCATGAAGGGTTCGCCATCCTTCAGGATGATGAAAGTACAGGGCGTGGTGCGGGGCCGCTTGCGGGGAGCCAGGCCGTTGGGGTTGTCCGCATCCAGCCAGAAATAACAGCCGCGGCAGTTGACCAGGATGCCCGTGTCGCCCAGCACCATGCCCTGGGCCAGGGCCCCGAAACTGCTGGGGGTGGCGGAAACCAGGTTGCCGGCAGAGTCAGCAGTAGCCAGGTAGGTGGTGCCGTCTCCGTCGCCGCTCACGGCCATGGGTTCCCGGGTCCGGGGGTTGGCTAACCAGGTCGGGTCCACCGCCAGTAACTTTCGGGGATCTCCGGGCGGATAACTGGCTTGTGCTTTGTTGGGGTCGATCAGTGTCCGGCGCAGAGCAGCGTATTCCCGGGACAGAAGGCCGTCGAAGGGCACGTCCACGAAGGCCGGATCGCCCACGTACCGCTCTCGGTCGGCGAAGGCCAGCTTTAGTGCTTCCACCTGCAGGTGTATGGCCTGGGGACTGTTGTGGGCCAGGGCGGCCAGGTCGAACCCCTCCAAGATGGCCAACGCCTGCAATAGGCTGATGCCCTGGGTCCAGGAGTGGTTGGTGAAGACCTGGTAGCCACGATAGGTGACGCAAATGGGTTCCTCCATGGGAGATTCATACTCGGCAAAGTCCGCCAGCTCGTACAGCCCGCCTAAGTCCTGAAGGGCCTTGACCATGCGGCGAGCCACGTCGCCCTTGTAATAGACGTCGCGAGCTGCCTGGATTCCTGCCTCCCGAGTACTGCCGCCGGCCAGCGCCCGCTCCTCGGCCTGGACCATCAAGGACAGGGTGCGGGCCAAATCTTCTTGTAGGAACAGGGAACCCAGATCCGGCGGCCGGTCGTTGGGCAGGAATATGCGGGCCGAGTCGGGATACTTGCGCAAGTTCGCCATGCGCTCAGCGGTGGCCACGGTACGGACGAAAAGCTGGTAGGCGGGAAAGCCCTTGCCGGCGAAGTGGAGCGCGCTTTCCGCCACCTGGGCAAAGGACTTGGTGCCGTAATCGGACAGCATGGCCAGCAGGGCTGAGATTACTCCGGGCACGGTGGAGCTGAGAACGCCGGGCGGTATTTCTCCCCAGTTTTCCAGGTAGTGGTCAATGGTGGCTCTCTGGGGCGCCCAGCCCTGGCCCACCACGGAACGGACGGACCTGCTGGGCCGGTCGTAGAACAGGAAAGCAACTTCGCCGCCCAGGGTGTAGTGGGCAGTGGGTTCCATGACGCCGGCCGCCAGGGCCGAAGCCACCGCCGCGTCCACCGCGTTGCCCCCCTGCCAGAGAATGCGCATTCCCGACTGGGCGGTCAACTGGGTGCCGCCGCCCACCATTCCGCGGGTGCCCCAGACAATGGGCCGGTGGGAGTAGGTACCCTGGCTGCCTGGCGTGTGGCTGGCGGTGGTCGTCGTCATGGTAATCGCTCCTGGACGCCGATATTAGGGAGACAACTTGGGCAGGTATCTGGTTGGGGACAGTTTAGTCTGGCGAAAGGCCAGGCGCAACCGGCACATTTCGCACCTGATTTGCTTCTATCTCGGTCTTCATTTGCCAATATTGCATGAAGATTTCGGCCCCAGAAATGAGCGTGGACAGCAATATGCTATGCTGGATTACAGGCAGTTCAATCCCAGGTTCCGTTTCCCATTGGATCCCCAATCCAAGAAGACGAACCATCCTGTGGTTTTGCGGAAGAGAGGAGGTTATATGACTGGAATAAAGAAGCTGGCAGGGGCTTACCTGGTACTCCTTGCGATTGCCGTGGCAGGGTTCTTCATCATCAACAACTTCCTGACGGACACAATCGACGTTATGACGGTGTGGCTGGTTCTGGACGTATTGATGTTAATCGGCCTGGCGATCGGACTGATTTACAACTATGGACGCAAGAAGGCGGTGGACGGAGGGGATGAAGATGACGGTGTCAGCCGTGGGTATTTTGAGGCGAATGTCGCCTTTTTCGTGACGGCCGGCGTCGCCATCCTGTTCCTGCACAACTGGTTCGCCTTGCTGGCCAACGGCAGCGACTACCTGGACGGCAACCACCAGTCGTGGGTAATCTGGGCTGTGGTGGACACCATGCTGCCCATCATCCTGGGCGTTACCGGGTGCCACATGTGGAAGAACTCAGACGGATAGCCGGCCAGGGGTTAAGGTAATGCCAGAGACGCCTACCACGCAGGGGAACACGGGGAGGCCACGAAATTCGCGGCCTCCTTACCGTTTTCCAACCGGCGCGCTGGCGGCAGGCGCCTTATCACTGCCCAAATGGGCGGCCTTCATACCTACTTACACCAAGTAGTCCCACCCAGCCAATTCAGCGGAACGCCGGGACCAGTCTGCAACGGGCAGTGGCTGTTCATAGACAAACGGTGTGTACAACGGATAGGTGCCCGGAGAGGCTCCAGGAGCATTGTCCAAGTGGAGACATACCGTACTATACTGTCGGCAGATGACGGTCTTGTTCTGACCATGGTGCCCTTGACCGTTCGGGCGCAACACTCTCCACCGATGCAATCCTCGCGCCGAGGTGAATGACGATGCCAGCACGTACGGGAGCCGAATACATAACGGGACTTAAGGACCGTCCCCGGGAGGTTTGGATTGACGGGGAGCGGGTAAAGGACGTGACCACCCACCCGGCGCTGAAGAACGGTGTGAAGTCGGTGGCCGCCCTTTACGACATGCAGCATGATGCGGCGCTGCGGGAAGAAATGACCTTCGCCTCGCCAACCAGCGGCGACGCCGTGGGCCTGTCCTTCCTTGTTCCCAAAACTGCGGAAGACCTGGAGCGCCGGCGCCGGATGATGACCCGCTGGGCGCAGGCCAGCTGCGGCATGATGGGGCGATCCCCCGACTTTCTGAACATTATCTTCTCCTCGTGGGCCGGGGCTTCGGGCTATTTTGCCCAGGACCGGCCCGAGTTCCAACAAAACGTGGAGGACTACCACGAGTTCATCCGGGAGAACGACGTAGCGTTGACCCATGCCCTGGTGAACCTGCAGCGGCGGCGTACTCCCAACGCTGCCGACACCCTCAGCGAGGAGGTGGCACTCACCCTGGTCAAGGAGACCGACGCCGGCATCGTGGTCAAGGGCAGTCGGGTGCTGGCCACCCTGGGTCCCATCTCCGATGAGATTGCGATCTACCCGGTGGCGTCCCACCGGCTGGCCGACGACGACGGGCGGCGGTCTTTCTCCTTTTCAATCCCCTGCGACACTCCTGGCGTGAAATTCCTTTGCCGGGAGAGTTTCGACCTGGGGCGCTCCCACTTCAACCACCCCCTGGGGTCGCGCTTTGAAGAAATGGATTCGGTGGTGTTTTTCGACAACGTGTTTGTTCCCTGGGAGCGGGTGTTCCTGCTGGGCAACGTGGAGCTTTGCAACGGGTATGCCATGGGCACCAGTTCCGATGCCCATACGGGGCACCAGGTCTTGACCCGCTGCCTGGCCAAGGCCGAGTTCATGCTGGGCCTGGCGGACCTGATTGTCGATACGCTGGGCTCGGGCACCATTCCCCACGTTCAGGAGCAGGTGGCGGAGCTTATCACCCAGCGGGACACGCTATGGTCCTGCCTGAGGGCCTCGGAGGCGGATGCTGCCCCCAACCGGTGGGGAGTGATGAGTCCTGCGCTGGCGCCGCTGCGGGCAGGTCGGACCATATTTGGCCGCTCCATTTACCCGCGAATGGTGGAGATTGTGCAGATGCTGGGCACCAGCAGCCTGATGGCCCTGCCGGCCGAGGCCGACTTCAATACGGACATTGCCGCCGAGATTGACCAGTATATGGCCACCGATACCACCAACGCCCGGGACCGCGCCAAGCTGTTTCACCTGGCGTGGGACGCTTCGTGCAGTTCCTTCAGCGGAAGGCAGGTCCTTTACGAGCGGATGTTCGGCGGGAACCCGGTGCGCAACTCACTGACCCTCTACAACAACTACGACAAGGAACCCTTCAAGCAAAGAGTTCGGGAGTTCCTGGATCTGGAGGATTTCTAGAGAACTTCTTAGAAAGTCCATGCCCCCTTTGATGGGGAAAGTCGGATGGCGGTGCCTGACGGCCTCTTATAGCCGGCGAGGTTCCCGCAAGGGCGGGAACGACGGTTTAAAGGGAGTTTATCCGGACACTCCCTGGAATCGGGTGCATCTTGCGAAACACTGGCACAGCCACAAAGCAATTCTGAGGCAGGCCGAACATTTGATGGGTGCGGGGCAAACAGGGGCTTTTTCGGGATGCTAGGGGGAAAGAGTGGCTCCCCAGGCAGGATTCGAACCTGCGACCTAGCGGTTAACAGCCGCCCGCTCTACCGCTGAGCTACTGGGGAATGCGGATGCTGAACCGGCGCTTAAGTCCGGGACAGCCTGAAAATTGTAGCACCTTCCAGTGCAGCTAACAAGCGAAATCCAAAGGAAGGCGGCGCCCCGCTTAAAGGCCAACAGCTTATTGGGACCGCCAAAACCAGCGGGACCGCCCCTGAGTTTATCGCCCCCCAAGCTCAAAAAAAGGAGAGGCCCTCGCGGGCCCCTCCCATTGTCCTGGTTCTCAGGAACGTCTAGGCTTCAGCCTTTTCTCCTTCCACGATCTGGTTGCCGCCGCCCACGTTGATGGACAACTGGCGGGCCTGCTTGGCCTCCACCTTGGGGAAGGCGATGGTCAGGACACCGTGGTCGTAGCTGGTCTGGGCCTTGTCCACATCCAGGGTGTCGGGCAGGCGCAGGGAACGGTGGAAAGAACCGGTATGCCGCTCCCGCATCAGGTAGTTCCCCTCCTGACGCTCGCTGTCGCTGGTAGTCTGGCCCCGGATGGTCAGCACGTCGTTCTCAATGCTTACGTTGAGGTCCGACGGGCTGACGCCCGGCAGGGAAGCGTGAACAACAATACTGTCGCCCTCCTGCACCACGTCCAGGGGAATGGCCCAGCCTTCCATCTCGCTGTTGCCGCTGCTGGGCTGAGCGAAACCCCGCCACAGGTGGTCCATGTTGTCCTGCATCCGCCGCAGTTCGATGAAGGGATCCCATCTTCGCATCACCATAGTTGTACCTCCTGCTGTTTTAACTTACACTTTTATGTCAGTAAGATTGATACGATTCATATCATTCCTACGCTGCTTAATTCTAAATACTTGAGTGGTTACTGTCAAGTCTTTTATGTCATATCATTCATATATCTTGACAGTATGGTCCCGTATCAATACAATATCAATACGACGGCAACCACCCATGAGAGGTGAATCCCATGCCAGCAAATTACTACGAACTGCTGGGAGTCGCCCGGGATGCAACTGACAAGGATATCCGGCAGGCCTACCGGAAACTGGCCCGCCAGTATCATCCCGACGTTAACCCGGGCGACCCCGGCGCAGAAGAAAAGTTCAAGCAGATAAACGAGGCCCACGGCGTCCTGTCGGACCCGGAGAGCCGGCGCAAGTACGACAAGTACGGCGATCGCTGGATGCACGCCGACGAAATCGAGCAGGCCGAAGCTCAGGCCCGCAGCCGGGGCCGCAGTAGGTACCACTACTATAGCGACGGCGACTTTGGCGGACACAACGGAGTCAACTTCGACCTTGGAGGCTTTGGCTCCGACGATCTCTTCGACCGATTTTTCAACAACTTTGGGTCGGAACGGGGCGCTCCCCGTCCTGCGCCGGCCGAGTACCAGGTGGATATCACCCTGGCCGAAGCGGCGGAGGGCGCCACCAGGACGGTCAGCCTGCCCGACGGACGGCGGCTGGAGGTCAAGATTCCGGCCGGTGTCGATACCGGATCCCGCGTCCACATACCGGCCGGAGGGGGCGACGGCGACTTTTACCTGGCCGTTACCGTAATTGACCATCCCCGGTTTGAGCGCAAGGGTAAGGACCTATATTCAGAAGTAGAAGTGCCGGTGGACGACCTGGCCCTGGGCGCTGAAGTGACTATTCCCACCCTGACGGGAAGGGTGGCGTTGACCATTCCCCCCGGCACCCAGAACGGCCGCCGGTTCCGGATGGCCGGCCAGGGCATGCCGGAACTGAACAAGCCGGGCAGCAGGGGCAGCCTGTATGCCACCGTCAAGGCGGTGCTGCCCAAAGATCCGGGACCCGAAGAACAGGAGCTGTTCCGCAAGTTGAGGGACCTGCGGACCGGACAGAGGGTATAGACATGGCTTACGAAAGAAACCACTCCGACGAGCCCTGCTTCGTAATCAGCATCGCGGCCCGCATGGTGGGCCTGCACGCCCAGACCCTGCGTTACTACGAGCGGGTGGGGCTGATTTGGCCTTCACGCTCCAACGGGAGGCAGCGGCTATATTCGGTAGCCGATATTGAACGCCTGCGCCGCATTAAGACCTTCACCGAGGACATGGGCGTGAACCTGGCCGGCGCAGAGGTGGCCCTGAAGTTGATGGCCCGCATTGAGGAACTGGAGCAGGAAGTCAAGAGCCTGAGCGCCACGGTCGAGGAACTGCAGCAACGGCCGAGTGCGCCGGGCGCGGACACGAGAAGAAACCGGGCATAGGTCTGCGTCAGGTCTTATCGAAGCACTATTCCATATCCTATTTCCGCCCCGCCCGTGGTAATTCTGCTAACGGCGACAGCACGGGAGGGTGCAGCCAGGAGTTGAGACTATGACAATGAGATCAGAAGACTTCACCGAACAAGCATTGCAGGTAATCCAGGACTCCCAGGAACTGGTGCGGAACTACCGCCACAGCCAGTGGGACGTGGAGCACGTGCTGCTGGCCATGCTGAACCAGGAAGACGGCATACCGGCCCGCATCCTGGACCACCTCGGGATTTCCACTCCGCCCGTGAAAGCCCGGCTGGAACAACTGCTGGACGCATCGCCCAAGCTGGCCAACGCTTCCGGCCAAATCTACACGACGCCCCGGATCCAGCGACTGCTGGACACGGCCCTGGAGGAGTCGCGAAGGCTTAAGGACGAGTTCATCAGTGTCGAACACCTTTTCATCGCCGCAGTTCGGGAGCCCCAGGGCGACTCAGCCAGGATCGTCCAGGAGTTCGGTATCGACCAGGAACGGGTGTACCAAGCGCTTACCACCATCCGCGGCGCCCACCGGGTCGATGACCGACGGGCGGAGAGTCGGTACCGGTCTCTGGAAAAGTACAGCATTGACCTGACCCAGTTAGCCGCTGAAGGCAAGCTGGACCCGGTTATCGGACGGGACGGCGAAATCCGGCGGGTGGCCCAGACCCTGACCCGCCGCAAGAAGAATAACCCGGTCATCATCGGCGAGGCCGGCGTGGGTAAGACTGCCATCGCCGAGGGCCTGGCGTCCCGGATCACGGCCGGGGACGTGCCCGATTCACTCAAGGGGAAACGGGTTCTGGCCCTGGACATGGGCGCCATGGTGGCCGGTTCCAAGTTCCGCGGTGAGTTCGAGGAACGGCTGAAGGCCGTTATGGACGAGGTGAAGGAGGGACAGGGAGAGATAATCCTGTTCCTGGACGAGATTCACACCATGGTGGGCGCCGGCGCCGCCGAAGGTGGACTGGACGCCAGCAACCTGCTGAAACCGGCCCTGTCCCGTGGGGAACTGCAGTGCATCGGCGCCACCACCCTGGACGAATACCGCAAGCACATTGAGAAGGATGCTGCCTTGGAACGGCGGTTCCAGCCCGTGTATCTGGATGAACCCAGCGTCGAGGACACGGTGGAAATCCTGAGGGCCCTGCGCCCCCGTTACGAGGCCCATCACAAGGTGAAGATTGAGGACGCAGCCCTGGAGGCTGCCGCCCGGCTCAGCGACCGGTACATCACTGGCCGCCAACTGCCGGACAAGGCCATTGACTTCATCGACGAGGCGGCCAGCAAGGTGCGCATAGACGCCGAGGGCATGCCCGACAACTGCCACCAACTGGAGGAGAGCATCCGGCTACTGACCGACCGGGAGGAGGCCGCGTCCCAGCGGGGCGAGTACGAGCAGGCAGCGCAGCTTCGTACCGAGCGAATGCGCCTGGAGGAAGAGTTCAGCGCGGAGCGGGAGAAGCTGGGGCAGGATCGCGGCGCCGACCTTACGGTGAGAGAAAGGGACATCGCAGACTTGGTGTCCAGCTGGACGGGCATCCCCGCCGGGCGGCTGCTGGAGAGCGAGGCGGATCGCCTGATCCAGATGGAGGACCTGCTGCACCAGCGGCTCATCGGCCAGGAGGAGGCGGTGAGCGCCGTATCCGAGGCCATCCGCAGGGCGCGGTCAGGCTTGAGCAATCCCCGGCGGCCCATCGGCAGCTTCATCTTCCTGGGCCCTACCGGCGTGGGCAAGACCGAACTGTCCAAGGCCCTTGCCGAGTTCCTGTTCGACGACGAGGAGAACATGGTGCGGCTGGACATGTCGGAGTACATGGAGAAGCACACCGTTTCCCGCCTGGTGGGCGCGCCCCCGGGCTACGTGGGTTACGACGAGGGCGGCCAGTTGACCGAGGCGGTGCGCCGCCGTCCCTACCGGGTGATTCTTTTCGACGAGATTGAAAAGGCTCACCCCGACGTATTCAACATCCTGCTGCAGATCCTGGAGGATGGAAGGCTGACCGACGGCCATGGCCGCACGGTTGACTTCAGGAACACTGTCATCATCATGACCAGCAACCTGGGCACCGGATACCTGAGCCGCCAGGGCGTGGGGTTCAACACCACCGCCCAGTCCACCGAGGGCGAGAAGGAACGGCTGGAGAAGTCGGTCCACGAAGCGTTGAAACAGGCCTTCCGGCCCGAGTTCCTGAACCGGATAGACGAGACCATCATTTTCCACCCGCTGACCCGGGAACAGATAGTCCAGGTGGTGGGGCTGATGGTGAGGGACGTGGCGGAGCGGCTGGCGGAGCAGGGAATAACCTTCGAGCTGACCCAGCCGGCCGCCGACTGGCTGGCGGAAGAAGGCTTCGACCCGGTCTACGGGGCGCGGCCGCTGCGCCGGGCCATCCAGCGGAGCCTGGAGAACAGGCTGTCCCGGGGCATCCTGTCCGGCGAATTCCAGGGCGGCGACCACCTGGTGGTCAATGCCGAGGAAGGTGGCCTGGCGGTAACCAAGGCGGAAACCGCCGCCGTGGCCGCGGACTAACCGGACCAGTCAGAGACCGGTCCTTCGCTCACAAACAAGAAAGGGGCGGGCTGCAAACCCGCCCCTTTGTCGTTTCATAACCCGAAATCGATCAGGCTTCCACCGCCCCGATAAGTTCATTGATGTCGGCAATGCCACGCTCTCCCAGCCAGGCCTGCATGCCTTCCAGTACCTTGAAAGGCGCCCAAAGGTCAGCCAGGTTGGCGCTCCCCACTTGCACGGCGGTGGCGCCGGCCAGGATGAACTCCAGGGCGTCTTCGGCGGTGAATATGCCCCCCACGCCGATGATGGGCACGTCCACGGCCCGGGCCGCACGGTACACCAGGGCCACGGCCACGGGATGCAGCCCCGGCCCGGACAGCCCGCCGGTTACGTTTCCCAGCGCCGGCCTGCGGGACTCCACGTCAATGGTCATGGCGGGAATGGTGTTGCAGATGGTGAGGGCATCGGCTCCGGCATCCGCCGCCGCCCTGGCGATGGGCACGATGTCGGGGACATTGGGGGCCAACTTGGCCAGCACCGGCACTTCGGCGTGCCGCTTGACGGCTTCTACGGCTTGGGCTGTTCCCCTGGGGCTGTAACTGAACAGGTCACCCTGCTCCACGTTGGGGCAGCTGAGGTTCAACTCTATGGCTTCGAATCCCGTTGCACCTACAGTCATCCTCGCCATATCGCCGAACTGATCGACGCTGTCGCCAGACATACTCAACAGCACAGTAGCGTCCCATTGAGCCCACTGTGGCGCCAGTTCCTCCAGCCCAGATTCAATGCCTGGATTGGTTAATCCAATAGCATTGAGCATCACGGGTTCGTGGTTTTCGCGGGCGACCCGGTAGGACTCGGGATACCAGCGGGGTTCGGGGTTGCCTTCGCGAGAAAGGCGGGTAAAGGTCTTGGGAATGACCGCCCCCAGCCTTGATAGGTCCATTTCGGGGGTAAGGCCACGACCGTAACCGTCGTAACCGAAGGTGCCCGACGCAATCATCACGGGGTTGCGCAGGGCAAGACCACGAGTATGGGCAGGAGCCAGTTCAACGGCTAGACAGGGTTGTCCCGCCGCACCTGCTGAACCGGCTCCTGCCACGGGGTTAGATCTCTGCATCGCCCTCCAGGGATAAGTCGGAAATGTCCTGCGTGCCGTTCTCGTCGCCTGTCAGCCCCAAAGCGTCGGCAGTTGAGCCGCCGGTTTCGTCACCATCGTCACCGATGAGGTTGGACTCACTCTCGACGAAGAAGCCGGAGGTGGCCAGATCTTCCGAACCGCCGCCAAAGGTCATGGCCGCGCCCGACACGGCATCGCCCGGTTCCAGCCAGCCGGCCGCCACCAGTTCCTCCACCGCACCGATTTCGTCGAAACCGGGCAGCGCCAGGATGTCAGGTTCCTCGACCAGGGTGGTGGAATCCAGCCTGGCGGGAATCAACCGGCCAATAATGACGTTCTCCTTCAGACCCTGGAGATAGTCGTGCTGACCGCTCAGGGCCGCCTGGGTGAGAACCCGGGTGGTCTCCTGGAAGGCGGCAGCGGCCAGGAAGCTGTCGGTGCGCAGGGAGGCGCGGGTAACGCCCAGCAGCACGGGCTCGGCTGTGGCGGGTTCGCCGCCCTGGGCCAACACCCTGGCGCAGTTCTCCTGGAACTGGACCTTGTCCACCACCTGGTCTGGGATGAAATCGGAGTCGCCGATGGACTTCACCTGGACCCGGCGCAGCATCTGCCGCAAGATGATTTCCACGTGTTTGTCGTGAATCCCCACGCCCTGGGACCGGTACACCTGCTGTACTTCGTTGACCATGTACTGCTGCAGTTCTCCGGTGCCCTGGATGCTAAGGATATCGTGGGGGTTCTTGGGCCCGGCAGTCAGGCGGTCGCCGGCCTTGAGCATGTCCCCATGGGAAGCTACCAGTTCGTCCCCGACGGGGATCGGGTATTCTCGCTCTTCCGGGTCCTCCCAGACGATGGAGATGAGGCTGTCGCCCAGTTCGACCCGTCCACCTACGTTGGCTACCACTTCCAGGACAGGCTGGGACTCATTGGTCTCATCCTTATCCGTTTCGTAACCCAGTGTAGGCAGGGTGGCGGCCATCAGCATGCCGGCTTCCACTTCGTCGCCCTCATCAACCAGGAGCTGAACGCCCTCGGGCAGCAGGTATTCTTCGCGGAACTCTTGCCGGTCCACAATGCGGACGGGTTCCTCTACCAGGCGCCGCCCTTCCGAGTCCAGGGGCAGCTGCACCTCGCCGTCGATCTCGGAGAGGATGGCCACACCCTTGGGCTTGCGGGCCTCAAAGATTTCTTCAACCCTGGGGAGACCGCTCGTAATGTCAGAGCCCGCGACGCCGCCGGTGTGGAAGGTACGCATGGTCAGCTGGGTGCCGGGCTCGCCGATGCTCTGGGCAGCGATGATGCCCACAGCCTGGCCCAGTTCGACCACCTTGCCGGTGGCTGGCAGGCGACCGTAGCACATCTGGCAAACACCCCGGCGGGTTTCGCAGATCAGGGGAGACCGGACGGGCACCTGGATAACGCCCGCAGCGGTGATCCGTTCGGCCATTGCCTCGTCGATCATGTCGTTGCGGTCCACCAGGAACTCCCCGGTGGCCTCGTCGATGATGGGCGCGGCGGCAATCCGGCCGGCGATGCGCTCGGGCAGCGTGGCTTCGGGAGTGCCGTCGGGCCTGCTCTCGATGTAGTAGGCGTCGAAGGTGCCGCAGTCCTCTTCCAGGACAATAACCTCCTGGGCAATGTCCACCAGGCGGCGGGTAAGGTAGCCGCTGTCAGCGGTACGGAGAGCCGTATCCGCGAGACCCTTGCGGGCGCCGTGGGTGGAGATGAAGTACTCCAGGGCGGTAAGACCCTCGCGGAAGCTGGACTTTACCGGCAGTTCGATGATCTCGCGGGAGAAGTCCCGGGTGGGCTTGGTCATCAGTCCGCGCATACCGGCCATCTGCTTGATCTGCATGATGTTACCCTTGGTACCCGACTGGGCCATCACGCCGATACCGCCAAAGTTCCGCAGTTCATCTCGTACCAGACTTTCGATTTCGTCGGAAGCGAAGGTCCAGGCCTCGACCACCTCGTTATAGCGCTCGTCGTCGTCCATCAGACCGAGGTCGTAACTATCCCGGTGGGTGGCCACCCTTTCCTCGGCTTCCTGAAGCTTGTCTCCCTTCTGGGAAGGTACTTGAAGGTCGCTGATGGATACGGTGAGGCCCGACTTGGTGGCGTACTCAAAGCCCATGCCCTTCACCCGGTCCAGCACGTCGGCCATCCGTTCGTTGCTCAGCCTGTAATAGAGCTCGGAAGTCAGGCCTTTCAGCGCGCGACTGTCGAACAGCTTATTCTGAAATTCCATTTCTTCGGGCAGGTTCTCGTTGAAGATCAGCCGGCCCAGGGTGGTGTCAACCCATTCGTCCTCACTGTCAAGACGTTCCACGTGCCTGACGTAAATGCGCTCCCGCAGGTTAATATGGCCGGCGGCTTCTGCGATCCTGGCCTCGTCGATGTTGTAAAAACGGGCCGGTTCCTCCTTCTGGGTTTCCACCATTTCCGTCAAGTAGTAGCAGCCCAGCACCATGTCCAGGGTGGGAGCCACCAGGGGCTCGCCGGACGCCGGTGAAAGCATGTTGTGGGTACTGAGCATGGCCACCTGGGCTTCGTGGACGGCCATACGGGATAGGGGAACGTGGACCGCCATCTGGTCGCCGTCGAAGTCGGCGTTGAAAGCGGAACAGACCAGCGGGTGAAGCTGGATGGCGTTGCCCTCAATTAACGTGGGCATAAAGGCCTGGATGCCCAGCCGGTGCAGGGTGGGCGCCCGGTTCAGCATCACTGGCCGGTCCTTGATGACTTCTTCCAGGATGTCCCAGACCTCGGGGCGTGCCCGTTCCACCATGCGCTTGGCGCTCTTGATGTTGGGGGAGACACCCAGCAGCACCAGACGGTGCATGACAAAGGGCTTGAACAGTTCCAGGGCCATGCGCTTGGGCAGGCCGCACTGGTTCATCTTCAGCTCGGGGCCAACCACGATGACGGAGCGGCCGCTGTAGTCTACCCGCTTGCCCAGCAGGTTCTGGCGGAAGCGGCCCTGCTTTCCCCGCAGCAGGTCGGACAACGACTTGAGCTTGTGGTTATGGCTGCCCTGGATGGGACGGCCGCGACGCCCGTTATCGATCAGGGCGTCCACAGACTCCTGGAGCATCCGCTTTTCGTTACGGATGATGATCTCGGGGGCGCCCAGGTCCATGAGCCTCTTGAGCCGGTTGTTGCGGTTAATCACCCGGCGATACAGATCGTTCAGGTCGCTGGTGGCGAAGCGGCCGCCGTCCAGCTGAACCATTGGCCGCAGTTCCGGTGGCAGAACGGGCAGCATGGTCAGGATGATGTCTTCAACCCGGTTGCCGCTGTTGCGGAAGGCTTCCACCACCTGCAGGCGCTTGATGGCCTTCTTCCGGCGCTGGCCAGAGGTAGACCGCATTTCCCGGACCAGGTCCTCACGGATAGCTTCCAGGTCATGATTCCGCAGAATCTCCAGGATGGACTCGGCCCCCATCCCTGCCTCAAACAGGTCGGGGTACTTGTCTTTCAGTTCCCGGTACTTGGATTCTGTCAGAATCTTGAGAGACTTCAGGTCTTCCAGTTCGCTGATTGTTTCCTGCAGCTTGAATTCCAGATCACCTTCTTCCTTGGCGATCTGGTCTTCCAGCGCTTCCTTTTCGGCCTGGACGGCAACAGCCTCGGCAGCGGATTCCGGGTCATTGGTCGCTTCGAGGGAAGCCAGTTTTTCCTGGAGTTCGGTCAGTCGGGGTTCGTGGGTAGACTGGATTCTTTCCTTTTCCAGCTCTACGCGAAGCCTTTCCTCTTCAATAATCTCGGTGCGCCTGTCGGAGTCAACGGAAATAACGATGTGCTGGGCGAAGTACAGGACGCGCTCCAGGTTGCGGGGCGACAGATCCAGCAGCAGGCCCAGGCGGCTGGGGTTCGTCTTGCTGAACCAGATGTGGGCCACCGGGGCCGCCAGGCGAATGTGGCCCATGCGTTCCCGCCGTACTTTGGAGCGGGTAACCTCCACACCGCAGCGGTCGCAGACCACGCCCCGGTAGCGGATGCGCTTGTATTTGCCGCAAAAGCACTCCCAGTCCTTGGTCGGCCCGAAAAGGCGTTCGCAGAAGAGGCCGTCCTTTTCGGGGCGCAGGGTGCGGTAATTGATGGTCTCCGGCTTGGTAACCTCGCCGTGGGACCAGTTCAGAATCTGTTCCGGAGAGGCGACGGAAATACGAATCGCATTGAACTGCGTAGCCGGAGCCTCGGTTCTGTCTTGCATTCTAACCATTAAATCGCCTCCAGTGATTCATACAACTCGGATTCGTCCCCCATCCCTTCCATCAGGGAAGCCCGGTCCTCTTCGTTCAGCAGCTCCACGGACAGGCCGAGGCTCTGCAGTTCCTTGAGCAGGACGTTAAAGGACTCGGGGACGCCGGGCTGGCCGATAGGCTCGCCCTTGACTATGGCTTCGTAGGTTTTGACCCTGCCTGCCACGTCGTCGGACTTGACCGTCAATACCTCCTGAAGGTTGTAGGCGGCGCTGTAGGCCTCCAGGGCCCACACTTCCATTTCGCCGAATCGCTGGCCGCCGAACTGGGCCTTACCACCCAGGGGCTGCTGGGTAATCATGGAGTAGGGGCCGGTGGAGCGGGCGTGAATCTTGTCCTCCACCAGGTGAATCAGCTTCAGCATATAGATGCTGCCCACCGTAACCAGCTGGTCGAAGGCGTCGCCTGTCCGCCCGTCATAGAGCTGGAACTTGCCGAAGATGGGCGGGGCGATGCCGCGCTCCCGGTGAACCCGCAGGGCTTCCTCGTGCATCTGTTCCGACGACATTCCGTCCGACTCAACACCGGCCTTGTCCTTGAGCCAGATGCTCAGGCACGCGTCCCGCGCCTCGCCGCGAATATTCTCGTCGAACAGTCGGCCGCCATCGTAGCCCCTTTCACCCAGCCAGTCGTTAATGCGGGAGAAGTCTATGCTCGGCGACCACTCAGCCGGGCCACCGTCTATCGCGCCCGATTGCTCGGCGAACCAGAGCCGGGAAAGGGAGTCCTCAATGGACTCATCGGAAGCGCCATCAAACACCGGGGTCTGGGCGCGGAAGTTTAGTCCGCGGGCCGCCCAGCCCAGATGGGTTTCCAGCACCTGGCCCAGATTCATGCGCGAGGGCACGCCGATGGGATTGAGAATCATGTCCACAGGAGTGCCGTCTTCCAGGAAGGGCATATCCTCCACCGGCAGGATGCGGGACACCACGCCCTTATTGCCGTGGCGGCCGGCCATCTTGTCGCCTACCGAAATCTTCCTGGTCTGGGCGATCCAAACGCGGACTGCTTCGTTTACGCCCGGGGGCAGGTCATCCCGGTTAGCCCGGTTGAGAATCTTTACGTCAATAACCTTGCCCCGTTCCCCGTGAGGGACGCGCAGGGAGGTATCCTTCACATCGCGGGACTTTTCACCGAAGATGGCCCGAAGCAACTTTTCCTCGGCGGTAAGCTCGGTCTCCCCCTTGGGGGTTACCTTGCCCACCAGGATGTCGCCAGGTCCCACGTCGGCGCCGACGCGGATGATGCCGCGCTCGTCCAGGTCCCGCAGGCTGGTCTCGCCCACGTTGGGAATGTCCCGAGTGATTTCCTCGGGGCCCAGCTTGGTTTCCCGTGCCTCCATTTCGTGCTTTTCAATATGTATGGAAGTGAACTGGTCGTCCTTGACCAGGCGTTCGCTGATGATGATGGCATCTTCGTAGTTGTATCCTTCCCAGGACATGAAAGCTACCAGCACGTTTTGACCCAGGGCCAGCTTGCCCGAGTCCGTCGAGGAGCTGTCTGCCAGGGTATCGCCTACCAGCACTCGGTCGCCCTTCTGGACGATAGACCGCTGATCGAAGCAGGTCCCCTGATTGGTGCGCGAAAACTTGACCAGGTCGTGGTGGTACTCCAATCCATCGGAGTCGGTAACGACGATGTCCCGTCCTGAAACGGAGGAAACCACGCCCGCGGCGCGGGAGAGGACCACCTGGCCGCTGTCCCTGGCCACCCTTTCCTCAATGCCGGTGCCAACGACGGGGACCTGGGGCCGCAGCAAGGGCACCGCCTGGCGCTGCATGTTCGAACCCATCAGGGCGCGGTTGGCGTCGTCGTGCTCAAGGAAGGGAATCAGGGCCGCGGAAATGCTCATAATCTGCATGGGCGAAACGTCCATCAGATCAATGTTCTCGGGGGAATCCTGGGCGTAGTTCTCACCCAACCGGATTTCTACGCGATCGTGGACGAACTGGCCCAAAGCATCCAGTTCGGAGTTGGCCTGGGCGATGCGGAAGTTCTCCTCCCGGTCCGCGGACATGTACTCCACGAACTCGGAACCTCCCGACACATACGGACGGACACGGATCATGGTACCGGCCGGCAGTTCGCGAACGGCCCCTACGTTGGAGCGGTTTAGCTTCTTGCCGGCGGCGACCAGCACCTTGCCGTCCAGACCCTGCACGTTCTCAGTAACCTCCCGGCCCTCCAGGTCGGGAGCGGTATTGGAAATGGACTTCAGCACCCGGCGGTAGGGCGACTCGATAAACCCATAGGGGTTGGTCTGGGCATAGGACGAAAGGGAACTTAGCAGGCCAATGTTGGGCCCTTCAGGAGTCTCAATGGGGCAAATGCGGCCATAGTGCGAGAAGTGCACGTCCCGCACGTCGAAACCGGCCCGCTCCCGGGACAAGCCGCCTGGCCCCAGGGCGGAGAGGCGACGCTTGTGCGTCAATTCCGCCAGGGGATTGGTCTGGTCCATGAACTGGGACAACTGGGAGCCGCCGAAAAACTCACGCACGGCGGCCACCACGGGCCGCACGTTCACCAGACCCCGGGGAGCCACCTCTTCAGCATCCACCAGGGTCATTTTTTCCTTGACCATGCGCTCCATGCGGGACAGGCCAATACGAACCTGGTTCTGCACCAGTTCGCCCACGGCCCTGACCCTGCGGTTGCCCAGGTGGTCGATGTCGTCGGCCCGTTCCTCGCCACGGTTGACCAGGATGAGAGTACGCACCACCCGGAGCATATCGTCCAGGGACAGAATCCGCTGGTCGGCGCGTTCTTCGATGTGGAGGCGGCGGTTAAACTTGTAGCGGCCAACCCGCCCAAGGTCGTAGCGCCTGGCGTCAAAGAAGGAAGTCTTGATCAGGTTGCTGGCGTTTTCAACGCTGGGAGGCTCCCCGGGGCGCAGGCGTCGGTACAACTCCACCTGGGCCGAAGCTATCTGGCGGGCAGTATCGATATCAAAGTCCTGGTCTGGGCGGAGCCACTCCCACATGTTGCGAAGGTCGTCTTCGCGGAAATGCGGGTCTCGTTCAGAAGAAGGCTGGTCTCGGTCCAGGGTCGTCTGGATGTACTGGTGCCTTTCGTCGGTATCCACATCAGCGAAATAGGCCACCATTTCTTCCCTGGTTACGCCCATGGCACGGAAGAAGGTAGTAACGGAAACACGGCGTTTCCGGTCGACCTTAACGGACAGAATGTCCTTGATGCTGGTCTCAAATTCCAGCCACGCTCCCCGGGAAGGAATTACCTGGGCCGTGCAGAGGTTGCGCTCCACCGAAGGCGACTTGTCATGCTTGAAATAAACGCCAGGTGATCGGACCAACTGGCTGACCACCACCCGCTCGGCGCCATTAATGATGAAAGTTCCTGTATCTGTCATCACAGGAATTTCGCCCATAAATATGTCCTGCTCGAGCCGCTCGTTAGTCTCGAGCTTCACCAGCAGGGCCTTCAAGGTCAGGGGCTGGTTATAGGTCTTCTCCAACTCTTTGCATTCGGCCGGCGAAAGCTTGGGCTCTTCAAAGGTGTGTTCCAGGAAGTGCAGCTCGTACTTCTTGCCGGTGTAATCGGTTATTGGAGAAAATTCCCTGAACACTTCCGCCAGGCCGTCCTTCTTGAACCAGTCATAGGACTGCACCTGGCTAAGGATAAGGTGAGGTACATCCAGGACCTCGGCGATGCGGGCATAAGACTTGACCCTGGCTGAGGCTGAACCGGCGCCATTGGCCTTGCCATTGGAATGCCCATTAGACACGGGAGACATAGCCATACTCCATTCTCCTTTTTGCGAACGCAGGATGGGGACTAGTGGCCGGAAAGATTAGGCAAAGTGGTACTAAGGACTGTGATTTGCTTCGGAAAGTGAGCAAAAAAAGGTACTTGAGGCATATTCGGCAACTTCCTATTATAGACTTATGGCCCAGAATGTCAACCCATTTTTGATCCAGAACGATTGCAAAGTTCTCTCGCTCCTGGTGGGAGAGGGAACGACGGTGGGGGCGTAACTCCAAGCAAAGATGGGGCCATTCCCTCCCCAACCCTCCCCTTTCAAGGGTGAAGGGAATCGAGGGTCGACTTTGCGTTCTTCCTGGTTATTTACCAGCCAGCTGGGTAATCGCACTCGGTAAGGCTTACTTCGATCGTCAAACCAGCCCAGTTCGAGATTCCCGACTACGCGTGAACGAAGAGTTTCTCCCAGACGTGAAATGCAGTTGCCTCTAACCGGATGGCCCCAGAATTAATGAAAGGCCCAGTTTGCGGACTACCTTGCAATCCGTTGACAGTTTCCTGAAGGCCAGGAAGTGCGCGACAACCTCAGCAACGCCGGCAGTGTCTGAAATTAGACGTAGCCGTGAAGTTATGGTGAAAGGTTGAACGTGTTTGTATAATGTCTCAACTCCTTGCTTCGCCAACTCTTGGGTATCCGCTCCCTGGTTTGGAGGGAAGATAGGGGCGTCTGATTCGTCTAATATGGGTGGGAATACGGTGGCAGCTGGGCGGTGATCAATTCGGTTGGAGCGCCTCAGGTGCCGGTTTCCGGGCTCCCGTTGCTAGCGCGGCCAAAGGGTACCCCTTGACTTTCCATAACTGCTATGTAAAATTCTTTGCGTCGAAATTCGCCATTCTGATAGGCAATTTGGTATTCTCTCCAACTTTGCCGGCGTTCACTTCATCAACACACTTCTATCCACAAACATGACAGAGGAAGGTACAAATGAGCCCATCAACCTTTAAGACTCTTCCGTGGATGATCGGCATTATTGCCGTGCTTGCATTGGCCGGGATAGTTACCGGCACAATGCTGCTAGCGCCATCCACTTCGACTGATGCGCCGGCCATGGTGAATTTTGTAGAACCCTCTCCGGAAGCCCAGAAGGACTCCTCTCCCCCTTCCACCGCCTCGGTTGCAACTTACACCAGATTCCCGCAAGTTAGATTGGACGAAGACACCCGTGCCGACCTGGCCGGAAACCAGTCTTTGGCCGAACTTACCAACACGGTGATTGCTCAAACCGAGCCGGCCACAGTGCCGACGGCGGTCAGTATTGATCCCGTGGAAGACTGGAACCCCATCTTCAGCCAGCACACCTTCACTGTAACGGTGAACGGGGCCGACGGTACACCGGCCAACGGTGTTGAGGTGGAAGTGTTCCTTAACCGCTTCAGTGAGGCCGTGGGCGACATCGTCTCCCTTGGCGGGGAGAATCCCCGCAAGGTAGACAATTACTTTGGGCGCGTCATTACCGACGACAACGGTCAGGCCACCCTGACCATTACGGCCACCCGGACTGGCGACACCGACGTAACTGCCTTTGTCCCCCAGATAGTGGACAACGACACCCACAAGGTGTTCGCAGTCAAGCACTGGGTTGATATGGATGTTGAGTTCCCTGCCGATGGCGTGAACCTGGTTGGGACCGAGCACCCGATGCTTGTGCGCATTTACAAGGTTACTGACGGCTCTCCCATAGCGGACGCCAACGTGGCCTGGTCCATCGTGGACGGAGACCCCGCCGCCACCCTGGATAACCAGGGAGCGACGGTTTCCACCACCACCAACGAGAACGGCGAAACGGTGGTCACTCTGCGGCAGGTTGACCCCGCCCTGGGCGACAACCAGGTCCTGATCCAGGTGCTGGAAGAAGGCACCAACAAGGCGATGTTCAGCCACACTCACACCAAGACGTGGCAGTCGCCCACCCTGGAAGTTAACAAGGAAGGTCCTGCCAGCCTTGGTCTGCGCAAGACCGGCGAATACACCGTTGCCGTCACCAACAGCGGCGACACCACCGCTACCAACGTAACCCTGACCGACGAACTTCCCGAGGGTCTGACGTTCATCAGCTCCACGCCGGAAGCTGCCAGTTCCGACGGCGCTACCGTTACCTGGAGCCTGGGCGACATCCCGCCCGGTGAGTCCGTTTCCGTCACTATGATGCTGACGGCAGCAAACGTCGGCGAGCAGATCAATACCGCTACCGCCCTCTCCGTCGAAGGCATCAGCGGGCAGGATACGGCCCTGACCAGCGTAATCCCCGGCTCCCTGCAGCTGGCCAAGTCCGGTCCGGAACAGACCATCTCCGGCGACGACCTGACCTATGAAATCACGGTTACCAACGACGGCGCCGGCGCACTGACCAACATTGTCCTCACCGACATTCTGCCCGAGGGCCTGACCTACGTTTCCAGCAGCCCGGAGGCGGCGGTGAGCGCCGACGGCTCCATCAGCTGGCTAATCGACTCCCTGGACGCCGAGGCTTCCGCCACGGTGACCCTGGTAGCCACCACCGGTGACCCGGGCGAGATAGTGAATACCTCGACCGTTAATTCGGACGAGGGCGCCACCGCCACGGCACAGGCTACGACCCTTGTCACCAAGTCCGACCTGTCCATTACCAAGACGGCGGACAACCCCAGCCCGCTGCTGGGCCAGCAGACGGTATTTACCATCGCGGTGACCAACAACGGCAACGCGATAGCCTCCAATGTTTCAGTGGTTGACCCGCTGCCTGCCGAAATTGGCAGCGTAGTGGCCGATCCCGAAGCCTCCCTGGGCGAGGACGGCAGCCTGCAGTGGACCATTGCGTCCATTGACCCGGGCGCCACCGCCACCATTACCGTTACTGGCACTCCCACGGTGGGCGGCACGATCACCAATACCGTGTCCGCCACGGAGCGCGGCGTTACCGTGACGGCAGAGGCCAGCATCGACGTGCTTGAACCGGCGATAACGCTGGCGAAGGTAGGCGGTTCGGCCCTTTACGTAGAGGGTGAACGGACCTACGCCATCACGGCTACCAACACTGGTACGGCCAACCTGACCGGCGTAACCATCACGGACAACATCCCTGCCGAAATGTCCTACGTATCCAGCGACAACGGCGGCCAGGAAGCCGACGGCGTCGTAACCTGGGACATCGGCAACTTGGGCGCTGGTGAATCCGTTGAGGTTCAGGTAACCCTGCGCGGCGATTCCGTGGGCGAGGTCATCAACACCGCCAACGTATCCAGCACTGAGGGCGCTTCCGCCGACGCGGTCCTGAACATCAGCATCGTGGCGGCCGCTGCGGCACACCTGAGCATCATCGATACCGTCGACCCGATGGGCGTCGGTGAGCAGGGTGGATACACGGTCGTTATCACCAACCAGAGCCAAGACTCAGCAATGACCAACGTGAGGCTGTCGGTTACCATACCGTCCCAGTTCTCCATAGTCAGCGCTGATGGTGGCGCCATCACCGGTGGCACCGTAACATACACGGCGGTCCCGTCCCTGGCGGCCGGTGGTGAGCTTGAATACACCATCTCCGTCGAGGCGGTGAGCGCTGGAGACGTGGTCGCTTCCGCAACCTTGCGCTACGACGAGTTCGGCCAGCCGATCACTGCCCAGGAAGGTACCACCATCGTTGAACGGTAACCAAGGCTAAACCTTAATTGGGCGGTTGGGTCACTGGCCGCCCGACAAGACCTCCGGAACTTAACGGGGCCCCAGGCTGGGGCCCCAACTCTTTTGCTGGGCATAATATTCTGGCGAACTACCGCCCAACCCAATGGAGGGGCTTGATAGTGGGACGAGGCCTCCGAATTGACAGGCATTACCGCCAAACCTAGAATCTTGTAACTGCGACCCGTGGCAACTTGCGGGCTAAGCCCGTCTCTGCGAAAAGCCCCGTCTGCTTCAGCTAAAGATTGACAACTGGAAAACAGAGCAAAGGCGCTAAGGATGGTTCCTGTCTGAGAGGCAGGAAATGTTCTCACTTCCTGTCTTTCCTGGCCCTGGGAATAATGGCCGCAATGGCCACGGGCTGCGGGGTAGGGGAGGCCCAGCAGTCATCACCTCCCCCAGACAGCTCCGCCAATGGGGAGGATTCCGTCATCACTGTCTTCGCGGCGGCATCGCTCACGGAGGCCTTCAATGCCATCGCCAGGGAATACCAATCACTTCACCCGGACAGCGAAGTCGTCCTCAACTTTGACGGAAGCCAGCGATTGCGAACACAACTGGAGCACGGGGCCCGGGCCGACGTATTCGCTTCCGCCGACTGGGACCAGATGGAGGCAGTGGTAGACCTGGGACTGACTTCCAGCCCAGCGGTGAATTTCGCCAGCAACCGCCTGGCAATATTGGCCTTCGCCGGTTCGGCCGGAAACCTGGACATAGCGACTCTTGATACCAACACAATGCAGCAGCCTGCATTTCGCATCCAATTAGAAGCGCTCGCCAGGCCCGAAACGAAAATTGTCCTGGGGCAGGGAGAAGTCCCCATTGGCAGATACACGGAAAAATTGCTCGAGAATATCGAAGCCGCGCCTCACCTGGGCCAACAAATGGCCAATGGTTTGAGGGCAAATGTGGTGTCCCGTGAGGCCAACGTGCGGGCCATCGTTCAGAAGGTGAACCTGGGCGAAGCCGACGCCGGGGTGGTTTATTCCTCGAACGCCTCGCTGACCGCCGCCGGAGTGAGCATACTGGAGTTGCCCGAACCCATAAACGTGACTGCTCACTATCCAATTGCGGCGCTGACTCGGAAGTCGGAAAGCGCGGCGTTCCTGGATTTCGTCCTGTCCGAGTCGGGCCAGAAAATTCTACGCAGTTACGGCTTTGGGCCGCCATTGGAGGCCGGAGGGGACACGCCGTGAAAGGACTGCCTGCGCTGGGCGTAACAAGCTCCACAGATCCTACAGGCCTTCGATAATGGCGTCTTCCCTAAAGAGACTGTTCACGGGCACTGGCCCAATGGGGTCTTCCACCCGCATACCCGTGGGAAGCATAGCCACTGCCCTGTACGTTGCCTTTATCTGTCTGCCAATCCTGGCTTTGTTGTTCCGGGCGCTATCGCAGGAAGTTGCCCTGGCCAGCCTGTTCAACGACAACGTTCTCCAGGCCTTGTGGCTGTCGTTATTCACCAGCACAATCAGTATGGTGGTGGTGGTGGTCGTGGGAACTCCCTTCGCCCTGTCCCTGGCCCGCAGCAGATCGGCGGTAATGCGGGTGGTGGACCAGATAGTGGAGTTGCCGATAATACTGCCGCCCGTGGTGGCCGGAGTGGCCATGCTGCTGGCCTTTGGTCGGCAAGGGATACTGGGACCGCCCCTGGCCCAACTGGGAATTTCCCTACCTTTCACTACGACGGCTGTGATATTCGCCCAGATCTTCGTGGCCGCTCCCTTCTATGTCCGGTCGGCGAAGCTGGGATTTATGGCAGTGCCCAGGGAATATGAGGTCATCTCCCAGACCCTGGGCCTGTCTCCCTGGCGAACTTTTCTGAAGCTCACACTGCCCATGGCGACCCCCTCACTGCTGACCGGCTTGGCGCTGGCCTGGGCCCGGGCCCTGTCCGAGTTCGGAGCCACTATCATGTTCGCGGGCAACCTGATGGGAGAGACCCAGACCATGCCTTTGGCAATTATGACCGCCATGGAAACCAGCCTGGAGAGCGCCATAGCCCTGTCGGTAATCCTGTTGGCGCTGGCGCTATTGGTGCTGGGGGCCCTGGGCCTTATATCCAGGAACCGGTGGCGGCAATCTATATGAACAGCGCCCAGAGCAAGGCCTCATCCTCCCAGTCATCTGGCTGGGTCAGGTACCAGATCGGGCACTTCAACCTGGAAGCCCAGTGGGAAGTGGAATCGGGGCAATTGCTGACGCTGTTCGGGCCGTCGGGCGCAGGAAAAACCACCCTGCTGCGGGCTATCGCCGGACTACTGCAACCCTTGGAGGGGCACATCGAAATTGGCGGCCAGCCGGTCTATGACGGCGCGACCAGTATCTTCGTCCCGCCCCACTTGCGGCGTGTGGGCTTGCTCACCCAGGGCTACCATCTCTTCCCACACCTGACGGTAGCAGGCAACATCGGCTACGGGTTAGTTGACTGGACACCGGAAGACCGCCGGCGTCGCCTGGCGGAACTGGTAGAAATGTTCCAGCTGGGTGAATTGGTGGACCGGCGCCCTCACCAGATTTCGGGGGGCCAGCAGCAGCGGGCGGCCCTGGCCCGAGCGCTGGCGCCGAAACCGGCCCTGATGCTGCTGGACGAACCCTTCAACTCTCTGGATATTGAACTGCGTAGAACTCTTCGGTCCGAACTGCGGACCAGGTTGAGGGAGGCGGGCGTACCCGCCATTATGGTAACCCACGACATTGAAGAAGCCATATCCATGGCCGACACGGTGCAGGTAATCAACAAGGGCAAGGTGGAGGCTGCCGGCGCTCCCCTGGAAGTACTGGGGCAGCCGGGCCACGGTCGGGTGGCTCGGCTGGTGGGAGTGGAAAATCTCCTTTCCATGGTGGTAACCTCACTCCACCCGCAGGACGGAACGATGGTTTGCACCGCCCCATCAGGCAATTTGCAACTGGAGGTGCCCCTGTCCGACGTGGCCAGCAGCAGCAGGGTTACGGTTGGGATACGCGCATCCGACATCATCCTGTCGGATACGGAACCGCGGGGATCCTCAGCCCGCAACCGCCTGCCCGGAGTGGTTTCGGCCATAGAATTGCGGCCCCCGGGCTACCAGGTCACTCTAGCCTGCGGGGAGGTAGACCTGAAGTGCCACATTACCGGCACATCCTTGAACGAAATGTGCATTGCGACAGGCGACAACCTCTGGGCTGTTTTCAAAGCATCTTCATGCTTTCTTGTTTCCGACGAAGAATGAGAAACTGATTGGGATGTTTGTTGAACCCACGTCCCTTAAATCCCGTAGCCCACTGCTGCCTGGTCGAGACTATAATTCGACGAGACTACCGAGACCGGCCGGCCAAGTGTAATTACATCATCCCATTCAAGACAGGAGCACAGGAACTCAATGACAGGCTATCGAGCAATTCTCTTTGACATGGACGGAGTCCTGGTGGACAGCGAACCCCTTTTCCTCAGCGCCATCAACCGTTTGCTGGTGCAGGAGGGCGTTGAACCTGTTTCGGTGCAGGAAAACGAGGAATTCCTGATAGGAACGACCATTGGCGAGACCTGGAGGCAACTAAAAGTCCGCCGCCCGCTCCCCCTGCCAGCCGAAGAGTACATTAGCCGCTACGATGACATCGTGCGGCAGGTGATGCAGGAAGAACTGGAACCACAGCCGGGAGTACGGGAACTGATTCAAGCCTGCAAGGAGCGGGGTTTGCCCAAGGCCGTAGCCTCTTCTTCCCTGCACATGTGGGTTGACCTGAAACTGGGCGCAATAGGGCTTACCGGCGCCTTTGACGCCGTGCTGGGCGGCGACGACGTTACCCGGGGGAAGCCGGAGCCGGACATCTACATCAAAGCGGCGGAGAGCCTGGGCGTGCCGCCAGAGGAGTGCATCGCCATCGAGGATTCGCCCATTGGAATAGCTGCGGCTGTGGCCTCCGGGGCGTATACCATCTGCGTTCGCACTGAATACACCCGCAACCTGGATGTCAGCCTGGCGCACACCATTCTGGAAACCCTGGAGGAATTTGACCTTTCCCTGCTGGCGAACGGCCCCGCCGGGGACTAGCTGAACAGGCTAGACCCCAGGGGATTCCAGGAGTCAACTAACTAGCGCCGCCGGCGTCGCCCGGGCAAGCCAGGATAAGTCCGCTCCGAAAGCACCCATTGGATACGCTTCTGCATGGCGATGACTTCTTCCGGCAACAGCAGGTCCAGCAACTCCTTGAACAAGCCCGAAGGGTGGACGAACTGTCCCAGGAGCCTGGCGAGGGTCTGAAGATACGCGTCCGGGATGGGTTCACCCCCGAAGTCCCAGATGACGGTGCGGATCTTGGTATCGGCGTGGAAGGTCAGGCCCTGATCAATTCCCCAGAGCTTGCCTTTTTCGTCTACCAGCACGTGGTTGGCCTTGCGGTCGGTATTGTTCGACACCAGGTCGAAGCAGCAGATCATTCGCAACTCTTCGGCATCCCCCTCACCCAGGGTGTAGTAGTTCAGATGGGGATCGTGCTCCACGTACTGCTGCACCGAGCCAATTCCGTAGGGGCCCTCCCGGATGATGGTGCGGGGGATGAAGTCCCACTCCAGTACCTGGCTCAGTAAATAAGCGCCATATTCCCGCTTGTAAAGGGTGCCCCGGGGAAAGTCCCACAGCGGCACCTCTCCGTCCCGGGGTTTGTAGATGGCGCGATCAGTCTGATCACCCAATTGAAGCGAAGCCACAAAGGTGTAGTTGGAGCCCAGCGGGGTGAGTTCGCAGGTCTGGAATTCTCCGTTCAGGAGAACGTCGCCATTGAATTGGTCTAATGCCACCAGGAAAGTCCTTCAAGTCCCCTAGGGAGATGGCGCAGTGGAAAGGGCGAATCAGCCGGTCTCGAACACCGCGTGACCGTTGGCCCGGGGGCATACGTGGCCGGTGGGGTCTATGGGCAGCCCGCAAAGGAAGCAGGGCGGACGTCCGGCAGCGCAGATCCGCAGACTTTCGTCGGCCAGAACCGAGGCCTGGTCAACGGTGATCCAAAAACTCACCGAGGGCGCTTCTTCGCCCGACTGTTCGTCCCCGTCGCCCTGGGCCTGCAGATAAAAGGAATTGGTATCCTCGTCGTGCCGCCCGGACAATACCCTGGCCTTGAACTCGATCAGGGTCTCGTCACCCGACCAACTGGGCGCGGTGGGGGAGCTATCTTTTTGCCGGTCCGAGTCCGTCTGTCGGTCCACGGCCTCCTTCAGACCGGCCCCCAACTGGAAGAGTTGTTCCTTTTCCAGCCAGACGTGGAAGGTAGCCCGTCCCGACTGCAGCACCAACCTGAAAGTGCGCCGGCCAGGCTCACCGAAGGTTTCCGCCTCAATCCTGGACAGGGCGCCAAGTGGGTAGGTGATGCTGCCAGGTTCCATGCTCATAGCTTATTCCGGTCCTGGTCCCGCTGCCCGCAGGTCTTGGGTTAATGTTTTTCGGCTTCGGCGCCGCCCATAGCTCTTGCGAGAGGCGGACGGTCTTTTACGCCGTCGACGCGGTTGCCGCCTCAAGCCCTAGCTTGGGCAGAGCGGCCAGTCCTGCATCGCTGAGTTCCAGTCCCTGGGCCACGCCAGTCTCGTACTTGTCCTGCAGTTCTCGCAATTGGTAAGGGAGAGGTCGCTGCCCCTCATCGAGGCGCTCCATTAACTCGGTCAGGCTATTGTAAGCCTGGTCGACGTGCCAGAAGAAGGAAAGCAGCCAGGTAAGTTCCCTTTCATTGGCCGGAGCGGGAATATCCGCCAGGTCTATCAGGGCGGTGTTGACCTTGGTGTAGCGCAGGATGCCCGCCTTGTCCCGGGCATCGCGGCCGTAATAGCGGCGGCGGCGCAGTTCCAGAACACGCGAAGTGTAGTCCTCGTCCCCATAGATGTGCTGGGGCAGCCAGTCCTTCCGCAGGTCAACAAGCTCCTCGCCCTGGGAATCGACGATGGCCACACCCACTTCAGAACGCAGGATGGGATCATATTCAAACTTCACCGCGCCCCGAAGCAAAGCCTCCTGGAGCATCAGCGTCAGTTCCCGGGGAATTTTCTTGTAGTTGGCCCCGCTGGCTTCATCATTACTGTCGGCGCCGATACCGCCGGTGTTGAAGACGTAGTACTCCTGGGGCATGCCGCCCCAGGCTAGTTGCTGCAGGATGTGGTACATCAGGTTGGCGTTCTCGTCTTCCAGCCCGATGATGAATGGGTCGGAAAAGTACTCCACGTAGGGCCGGCCAATGGCGCCAATGGCCGCTCCCATCTGGACGGCCTCACCGTACATCAGCACCCGTATGTACTGCTCCAGGCTCAATCGGCGAAGGGGCGGAATCACCGTGTTCTGGCGCATCACTTCCTGCCAGAACACCCGGTCCGTGTGTTCCATGGGGACGTGTACCGAGTCCGCCAACTCGCCGTCCGTAATGGAATCGATCAAGCCGCCCACGCCCTTGCGGGCCAGCAGGCGGCGGCGGGACAGGGTAACCCGCATATTGCGGACCGGGTTTTCAAGGAAGTTGGGCGCCGCGGCGCCGGCGTCCTCAGGCAGGATAACCGGCACATTCTCCAGGGTCTCCTGGGGATTGGGTTCCGTTTTCGACCCCCGAACCGCGTCGAAGGTGATGGGGTCCTCAGATTCATTCAAGCCGAAGGGCATGGCATAGAAGTTGTTCTCGGTGCCATCGATGCTGTGGGAGATGGTAAAGCGGCTCCCCTCCCGGTTGGAAACGATGGGTTCCCGCAGGGGCTGCAGCAGTACAATATCGTCGTTCATGGGGTAGACCCCTTCCAGGGGGTCGGTTTCCAGGCCCAGCACACCGGCCAGTTGGCTGTTGGCCAGTTCGATCATAATGGTCAGTGTGCTCTTTCCGTGCAGGGACGGACCCACGGTAATGAGCGCCGTGTTTGATATGGAGCCGTTTAGGGTGCGAATTCGGCCAGGCTCAGGGCCGCCTGGATGGCGATGCCGTTGTTCTGCTTGACCTGGTGCATGGCAATGGACAAGGGGCCCATCTTGTGTTCGCCCACATAGTCGAAGCCCAGGTGCAGGGAGAGGCCCCTGGTGGGAGCCTTGAAAACCAGCTGATTAATTCCCATTTCCTTGAGGCGGGCCTTCAGTTCTTCCGGCAGTCCCAGGTCGTCGTACCAGTGAGGGATGGAAACTTCCATAATGTCCGGAGTCTCCGCCCGTTCGGCCTCAGGCAACTCGAAGGTAAGCTGGCGCCACATATAGGGGAGTTGCAAATAGTCGGCGCCGAAAAGCAACTGGCGGGCGTGAAACGAACGGCCTGGCGCGTCGCAAATCTGACGGTCGGTCTGAATTATCGTCTGGCCTGAAGCCAGGTGCTCCCGCAGCCTGGCGTTAATGCACTCGAATACTTCGGTGAAAAGGGCCTGGTTTTCTTCGCTGAAGGAAAGGGCGTCCCGATTGGGAACAAACCCGTCGACGTAGTACTGGGTAAGGTCGGGGCGTCGCACGACGCCCAACTGGCTGAAAAACCCAATTCCGCCGCTGTCCAGCTTGACTGCAACGCCCGGCCAGGCCTTGGTGGCGGCGCGTCCGGCGGCGTTGGCTTCTTCTCCCTCTTTGACTACGGCGCTGGCCTCGGCCAGCACTTTGGCCTGGTCATCTTCCGACATTTCCTGGAAGACGGGCATGTTGTCCACCAGCCATTGGTCGGAAGGGTTAAAATTGTCAGAATCGGGGCGGTGCCCCTGCCGGGCCAGGGAAACCAGTTCGTCCAATGCCCTTGCGAAGGCTGGGTCCTTCGCAGGCGGCGTCAAGGGGGACTTTATCCCGGCGCCCCCCCGCTTTCCCGTTTGTTCGTCTGCCACTGACAGTCCCTCGTGTCGTTCTCGGTGATTTGTTAGGAATTAGCGGCCAGAAAAGGTTGTGGCCGGCGACTGATATGCTACATTGTTAGCAGTCTTATGTCAAAATTCGCAGTAGCATCCCGGCTTTGTTCGGGACCGTCCGTAATCCCTTCCATGGGAAGCAATAAGCAGGTGAAAAGAGCATGGAATCGCTGACACTGAAACCCGCCAGCCTGGTTGGGGGAACCATTCAATTGCCGGGTTCCAAGAGCCTTTCCAACCGGTTGCTGCTGCTTTCTTCCCTGGCCAGCGGGCAGACCGAAGTCCGCAATCTTCTGGAGAGCGACGACACCCAGTACATGACTACTGCCCTGGAAACCCTGGGCATAGGGCTGACTTTTCTTGACGAAGGAGCCAGATGTGTCGTGGAGAGCCAGGGCGGGCCCTTCTCCGTGGCAAATGCGGACCTTTTCCTGGGAAACGCCGGTACCGCCATAAGACCCTTGTGCGCTGCCCTGTGCGTGGGGGAAGGAGAATACACCCTGACTGGCGAGCCGCGAATGCAGGAACGTCCCATTGCTCACCTGGTGGACGCCCTTCGCCAACTGGGTGCAGACATACAATACGAAGGCGCCGAAGGTTTCCCGCCCCTGCGGATTCGGGCCTCCGGGCTGCAGGGTGGCAGCGTGTCCATTCGGGGCAATGTATCCAGCCAGTACCTCACCGCGCTGCTGCTGGCATCCCCCCTGGCACAGGACGCCCTGGACATTGAAATCGTTGGCGACCTGGTTTCCAAGCCCTACATTGACATGACCGTGGACGTGATGCGCCGGTTCGGTGTCGCGGTGGAGAACGACAATTACCAGGCCTTCCGGGTTGCTGCCGGCCAGACCTACAGGTCTCCTGGAACCGCCCTGGTAGAAGGGGACGCCTCTTCCGCCAGCTATTTCATGTCGGCGGCAGCCATCCGTGGCGGCACTGTTCGGGTTACGGGCGTGGGCGCCGACAGCATTCAGGGGGACGTTCAGCATGCCGACGTGCTGGAACTCATGGGCGCGGTGGTCAGCCGGGGTCCGGACTACATTGAAGTTTCCCGTGGACACCTCCGGGGGCTGGACCTGGACCTTAACCATATCCCCGACGCAGCCATGACAGTGGCAGTGACGGCTCTCTTCGCCGACGGAAAGACGGTCATCCGCAACATTGGTAACTGGCGCGTCAAGGAGACTGACCGCCTGGCCGCCATGGCCGCCGAGCTGCGCAAAGTCGGCGCCGGGGTAGTGGAGGGCCCCGACTACCTGGAAATTGACCCGCCCACCCGGATACTCCCGGCGGAAATCTCCACCTACAACGACCACCGCATGGCCATGAGCTTCTCCCTGGCCTCCCTGGGCAGTTCGGAAATTACAATCCTGGATCCAGGCTGCGTTTCCAAGACATTCCCCGAGTACTTCGACAATTTCAGGGCCATCATTTCGGAATAATCCGGCTGGACTCCCCAGTCAGTTCAAACCTCTGGAACGGTACTGCAGGGCCTCGGCCAGGTGGCTGACGCCGATGCTTTCGGAGCCGTCCAGATCAGCAATGGTGCGGGAGACCTTGACTATGCGGTGAAAGGCCCGGGCAGACAGGTTGAGCTGGTTGGTCGCTGTCTGGAGCAAGTTGCGGGCAGCCGAGTCCAGGTTGCAAATTTTCCAGACTTCCGCGGCGCCCATTTCCGAGTTAAAGCGTCCCGCGCAGTGGTTAAAGCGCTCCGCCTGCACTTCCCTGGCCTCTTCCACCCGTTTCCTTACGATCTCTGATTCCTCCGACTCAGCCTCGTCCACCAGCTTATCGTACTCCACGGGCGGCACCTCCACGAAGATGTCGATACGGTCCATCAGGGGGCCGCTGATGCGCTTCTGGTACCGGGCCACGGCGGAACTGCTACAGGTGCAGTCTTTGCGGGGGTGGGAGTAGTAGCCGCAGGGACAGGGATTCTGGGCCGCCACCAGCATGAAGCTGGCGGGATAGGTCACCGACCCGGTAACCCGGCTGATGGTAACCACCTTGTCCTCCAGGGGTTGGCGCAGGGACTCCAGGGCAGTGCGGTCGAACTCGGGCAGTTCGTCGAGGAAAAGGACGCCCCGGTGGCTCAGTGTAATTTCACCGGGGCGCAGGGTGCGCCCGCCGCCCACCAAGCCGGCGTTGGAAATGCTGTAGTGGGGCGCGCGAAAGGGCCTATCCGATACCAGGGGACAGTCCGAGGGCAGAGACCCGCTTATGCTGTAAATCTTGGTGGCATCCAGGGCCTCCTCGGGGGTCATTTTCGGGAGAATGGAAGGCAGGGAGCGGGCCAGCATGGTCTTGCCGCTGCCCGGCGGGCCGTTGAACAGGATGTTATGGAAACCGGCCGCTGCCACCTCCAGGGCGCGCTTGGCATGCTCCTGCCCCTTGATGTGAGCCAGATTGCAGCCGTTGGCGGCATGGCCCGCGCCTTCGGGCATGCCGGCAAATTCCAAGGGCCGGATGGTCGTCTCCCCCAGCAAGTGGCTCACCAGGGCCGCCAGGGTGGGCGTTGGATAGACCTGTATGCCTTCCACCAGGGCCGCTTCGGCAGCATCGGCAGTGGGGACGTAGACGGCGGAAAAGCCCTGGTCCCGGGCCACCGATACCATGGGCAATACGCCGTTGGTGTGGCGGAGACTGCCGTCGAGAGAAAGCTCCCCCAGGAACAGGGAAGCTTCGTCAGGGAGGTAAATCTGCCCGGAACTGAGCAGAATGCCCACGGCGATGGGCAGGTCGTAAGCGGGGCCGGCTTTCTTCATATCGGCCGGCGCCAGGTTAACGGTAATGCGGCGCATGGGGAACTCGCATCCGCTGTTCCGCAGGGCGGCCCGGACCCGCTCTCTCGCTTCCTGGACCGCCGTATCGGGCAGCCCTACTACGTTGAAGGCAGGCAGGCCGTTGGAAATATCCACCTCGACCTGGACTATGAAACCGTCCAGGCCCGCCACGGCGCACGTTTGACTCTTGGCAAGCATCGCAACTCCTCCCGCGCCTGTCTTGCCGGCGCGTACGGGTAAGCTGCAATGACTATAGAACAAATGTTTCCAAATAATCTACGGGCTGCTGACAGTAGTTACCCAAAGGTCGTCGGCCACCGAAACGGGGCCGCCATAGTGGGCGCAGGCCTCGTCGGCCAGGGGTTGGGTGTCGTGGTGGAAGGGCGTGTCAATGTGGGTTATGACAAGCCGGCCGGCGCCGGCCAATGCGGCAGCCCGGGCGGCCTCGGCGGCGGTACAGTGGCCCCGGCTGGCTGCCCCCTCTCGGTCGTCGTCGGTGCTCAGGGCTTCGTGAATCAACAGGTCGGCGCCCTGGGAGGCTTCAACCAGGCTTTCGCTGTACCGGGTATCGCCGGAAAAAACTACGGAAATCCCGCCGGTTTCCACTCGCCAGCCCACGGCGCCCCCGATGTGGTTCACCAGGAAGCAGGAGGCCCGGGTATCCGCGCCCAACGTAATCCACTGACCCACCTCCACCGGGTCCCACGCGACCACCCGATTGCCGTCGGAGGTGGTGACACTGTCCTGGTCAACCTGGTGGGTAATGCTGACGGCCCGGAACAGGTTCTGAAGGCCCGCCAGGGATTCTTCCAGGCTGTGTACCACCAGGGGCGATGCGGCAGGGGCCACCTGCGTGCGGCGGCCCTGGATGTGGGGCAGGCCTCCCATGTGGTCGCCATGGCGGTGGGAGAGCAGAACGTGTTCGAAGTCCTCGGCGTAGATGCCCAGTTGCGCCCCCTGCCGCAGGACGGAGTTGCCGGAACCGGCGTCCAGCAATAGCCGGGTGCCGTCGGGGCAGTCCAGCACGATGGCGGTGTGGGCCCGGTGGATGCAGTTGCCGGCGCCGGTACCCAGGAAGGATATACGTACTTCAGCCAAGGTTTATGCTCCTGATGGTGGTGCTATATGGAAAGGAAACCGAACTGGCCGAAATGCCGACCGGGTCGCTCGGCCGACTAGGACCCGCCTTCCAGGCCGGCCAGCCTTTGCTCCAGCCGCCGCTGCTGCAGGGAGATGGTCAGGTCGCCGCGGGTGCGTTCCAGCACGCCGCGCATGGCGTCGGTGCTGCGGCGCAGGCCCCCGGTTACGCCTTCCGGGAAGTCTATGGTGACCAGGATGCCGTAGATTTCATCCATCACGTCCATGAACTCCTCGCAATGCTCGAAGGAGTCGCGGCGCAGGGCGTCCAAAATATAGCGGCGGAGTTCTCCGATTACCTCGGCCATGCCGTTAAGGTAGGCCGGCGGGTCCACGTCTATGGCATCTGGGTCGGGGATGCCGGACCGGGAAATGACCGCCAAGGTGATGTTGGCTTCAGTGAACTCCTTGCGAGCGTCGGACAAGAAACCGGCGTAGTAGATTTCGGGGTTTTCCTCCCGGATGTGGCGCGTCTCCTGCAGCCGCTGGCCGGCTCGATCGATTAGCTGCCGGGCGTCGTCAAAGTCTCCCCGGTGAACGGCGCGGATCGCGTTGGCGGAGAAGCGGATAACCTCTCGGGAAACGGCCAGGGCCTGTTCGCGGGCCTGGTGGCGCAGGGTCAGGGCCTCAATTGCGTCGGCGGCGATGCGGGAAAGCTCTTCACTGTAGTTGGAAGGCACTATACCTTGCCTCCTGCCTGGCGGATGGCTTCAACCAGCCGGGCGGCGGCGGCCTCGGGTTCGGGCGCCAGGCCCACGGCCGCGGTAACGCATACGGCGTCAGCCCCGTACTCAATGACCGGTGCGACGTTCTCAGCATTGATACCGCCGATGGCCACCAGGGGCACCTGGGTAACGGCCCGGGCCTCCTTCAACCGCTCCGGGCCCTGGGGACCACGGCCGCCGGACTTGGTTGTGGTCTGGTATATGGCGCCAAAGGCCACGTGGTCGGCGCCCATTTCCTGGGACTCGATCAGCAGGTCGATTTCCCGGTTGGAACGGCCCAGCACCTGCTGGGGGGCCAGGACTTGGCGGGCCTGGGCCACCGGCAGGTCGGTCTGGCCCACGTGGACGCCGCCCGAACCCACCGCCGCCGCCAGGTCAACGTGATCATTGACGATGAGCAGGACATCGTTGGCCTCGCACAGGGCCTGCAGGTCCCGGGCCAGGGGGAGAATCTCGCCCTTGTCCCGCAGCTTATCCCGCAGTTGGAGCATCTTCGCGCCGCCCCGCACGGCCGACCGGGCGATTTCCAGTGGTTCCCGCCCGCCGGTAACCTCCGGGTCAATGATGACGTACAGGCCCCGGACCTGGTCGGCCTTCTGCCGCCGCAGCTCTGCGCCCAACCGGGACGACAGTTCGGAAAGGATTTGGGACAGAATTTCGGCAAAGTCGGCCGGCATCTCATCGGCAGCGCTCAATCGGGCAACAGCTTCAAGGGAACCGGCTGCCGCGCTGGCAACCGACACGGCCCCGGCCAAAGTAAGGGGACTCGAAGCAATTCCTTCGTCCTCTGGCAAGGAGGGCAGAATAGCTTTCAATCGGGCCAGGCACTCCTCTCCACCCTGGAAGGGGGGACAGTCGTTTGCCAGGCTGTGGGCGTTCAGCAATACGGATTGGGCCAGTTGCTCCCTTATGTCCGGTTGTTGCGTCATATATCCAGGTCCTTTGGCAGAGTGCCTTCCCGCGCGGCGGCAATGTTGTCCCGCACCGAGTCGGGCATATCCAGGCCGTGCCGCTGGAAACTCTCCTCCACGTTTCTGCCTATGTTGCGGGGGTCGCTGTAGTAGTCCAGGGCCGAACCGCCCCCCAGGGCCGGGAATTGCTCGTGGACGGACTGGGTGGTCTTGCCCATGGCGAAGGATGACATACGCCGCTGCATATCCCGGCCCTGGCAGTGGGCGCACATCGGGTCCAGTTCGGCGCCGATGGAACGGGTGAAAAAGGACGATACCTGGTGGCAGTCCCCGCAGCGGTATTCGTAAATGGGCATAGACGCCGTCTCTCCTGACAGTGGTGCCCGCTAGTGGCTGTGTCCGTGGTCGTGACTATGGTCGTGCCCCTGCCCACCGGGAGTGTCGAAACTGCGGGGGCCCTGGGTTATCTCCCGCCGCATTTCCTCAAAGTCGGAAGTAACCTGGCCGCCCATTTCCTGCTTGATGCGGCCCATGAACCGGTCGACGCTGCGGGGGTCATCTTCGTTCACGTCCCGCAAAGTCTCGCCGCTGGGGGCCCAGTTCAAGCTTTCGCCCCAGGACCTTCTCATCGTGAACTGGGAGATAAGGCGATTCAGGTTAGGGCCGTTGCAGCGGGCGCACGTCCGTTCCTTGTCTTCGGACCAGCTATAGACCAGCACCGAGTTGAGGTGCTGGCAGTCTTCGCACCGGTATTCGTAGATGGGCATTGCGTTCAATCACCGTGGGCCGTTCACTCGCCGGCCTTCCAGATTTGCACCCCATTTTAGCACGTTGGAGCCAAGCCGTTGCGCCCCATTTCCTAACACCTATTGCTCATCCGCCCTGTTGTATAATGCAGGAAACAACCTGCTGCAATTCCGGCGGCCAGGTCGCCGGTAACCGTGGAACCCAAAGCCGTCTTTCGAGGTGCCAGCCATGGCCCAGCAATCCGCAGCCATGCCCCTGTTTGAGTCCGCTTCCGGCAAACCCCTGCTGATGATCATGGATGGCCACGCCATGGTGCACCGCTCCTTCCGGGCCATCTCAACACAGCGCCACCTGACCGTCTCAACCACGGGCGAGGACGTCACCGGGGTCTATGGCTTCACCAACGTGTTCCTGCGGGCCTTGCAGGACTGGAAACCTACTCACGTGGCCATCGCCTTCGATACCCGGGCTCCCACCTTTCGGCACGAACGTTTCGAGGACTACAAGGCACAGCGGGAGCCTTCGCCTCCGGAACTGCGGCCCCAGTTCGGGCGGGTTAAGGAACTGATGGAGGCCTTCGGAGTTCCCATCTACGAGGTGGAGGGATTTGAGGCGGACGACGTCATCGGCACCCTGTGCAAGCAGGCCGAGGAGCAGGGGCTGGACGCGGTAATCCTGACCGGCGACCGGGACACCTTCCAACTGATCTCTCCCCACGTGCGGATTGACCTGTCTTCCGGGTTCCAGGACCGCAATGTCTATGACGTAGCAGCGCTGGAGGAGCGCTATGGGGGGCTGACCGCCGCCCAGCAGCCCGACTTCAAGTCATTATTGGGTGATTCGTCGGACAACATCCCCGGCGTGCCCCGGGTGGGGGAGAAGACGGCCATCAAGCTGCTGAGCGAGTTCCACGACCTGGAAGGTATCTACGAGAATATCGAGGACGTGAAGCCACCCAGCGTCCGCAAATCCCTGGAAGAGAACCGGGAGCGGGCCTTCGAGAATCGCTTTCTTACCACCATTTCCCGGGAAGCCCCGGTGGAACTGTCCCTGGAAGCATCAAAAAGCGGCTCCTACGACCGGGGCAAGGTGGTCGCCCTGCTTACTGAGCTGGAGTTCCACACCGTAATTCCCCGCCTGCCGGCGCCGGTATGGGACCCGGACTCCGGAGCCGCCCAAACTGAGACCCAACTCGCACCTGCCGACGAGGATACGGACTACATCACGGTCCAAACCCAGGCCCAGCTGGACGAGATGCTGGCGGAACTGCGGGACACCGGCGGCTTCGCCTTTGATACCGAGACGACCAGCCTGGACCAGATGAGGGCCGAACTGGTGGGCCTGAGCTTTGCCACCGAACCGGGCCGAGCCTGGTACGTTCCGGTGGGCCACCAGGAGGGCACACAACTCCCCCTGGAGGAAGTGTTGGCCCAACTAAAGCCGCTCCTGGAGGACCCGGAACTGGCCAAGAGCGCTCACAATGCCACCTTCGACGTAATGGTGCTGGCAAACTACGGCATCAACGTCCGTAACGTGGACTTCGACAGCATGGTGGCCGCTCACCTGCTCAGCCGCAACCAGTTGGGACTCAAGAACCTGGCACTGGACGTGCTGGGCGTGGAAATGAAGCTGATAACGGACTTGATTGGCAAGGGCGCCCGCCAGAAGACCTTCGACCAGGTGCCCATCGAAGATGCCACCCCCTACGCTGCCGCCGACGCCGATATGACCGTCCGGCTGCGGGGCCGGCTGGAGCCGTCCATCGATCAGCAGAACCTGTCCGCCCTGATGCACGAAATAGAAATGCCCCTGGTCCCCGTGCTGGTGCAGATGCAGCGGCAGGGCATCAAGGTCGACGAAGGCTCGCTCCACGAAATGTCCCGCGACCTGAACGAACACATGCAGCGGACGGAACTGGAGCTATACGAGACCATCGGCCACACGGTCAACATCAACTCGCCCCAGCAGTTGAGCGATCTGCTGTTCAACGAACTGGGCTTGCCCAAGACCCGGCGCACCAAGACCGGCTACTCCACCGATGCCAACGCGCTGGAGGGCATGCGCGGGTTCCATCCCGTGGTGGACAAAATCCTGGAGTACCGGCAGGTTTCCAAGCTCAAGTCCACCTACGTCGACACTCTGCCGGAACTGATCAACCCGGACACGGGCCGCATCCACACCAGCTACAACCAGGTGGGTTCCGCCACGGGACGCATGTCCAGCAGCGACCCCAACCTGCAGAACATCCCCATCCGCACCGAAATGGGGAAGCGCGTGCGCAGCGCCTTCATCGCCGAGGGCGCGCCCGACTGGGTGCTGTTCGCCGCCGACTACTCCCAGATTGAATTGCGGGTGCTGGCCCACCTTTCCCAGGACCCGGAACTGCTTGAGGCCTTCCGCCGGGGCGAGGACATTCACGCCGCCACCGCGTCGCTGATGAACGACGTGCCCATCAACGAGGTAACCGCCGACCAGCGCCGGGTGGCCAAGGTGCTGAACTTCGGCGTCATCTACGGCCTGTCCGCCCACGGCATATCCCAGCAGACGGAATATTCCCGGGAGGACGGCGCCAAGTTCATCGAAACCTACTTCAGCAAATATCCCCGCATCGCCGGCTACCTGGAGGAGGTCAAGGCGAAGACCCGGGAGACCCAGTACGTGGAGACCCTGTGCGGCCGCCGACGTTTTGTGCCCGACGTGAACTCCAGCAACTTCAACGTGCGGGGCGCCGCCGAGCGCATGGCCATCAATATGCCCATTCAGGGCACCGCCGCCGACATTATGAAGCTGGCCATGATTCGGGTTCACGACCGCCTGCAACGGGAAAACCTGCGGGCGAAAATGCTCTTACAAGTCCACGACGAACTGGTCTTCGAGGTACCGAAGGAGGAAATGGACGACCTGCAGGCCCTGGTCTTCGACGAAATGCCGGCGGCCATGGACCTGGACGTTACCCTGAAGGTGGAGGCCAAGTGGGGCGTAAGCTGGGGGGATATGGAGTAGGATCATGTCTGGCAACTAATGCCGGCCGTCATCCATTCCTGATAAAGGAATCATTCCATGGGCAGAACCGACGTTCAGGCCAAGATAATCGGTGAAAAGGAGACTCGGGAGTACACCTTTCTGGTGGACACCGGGGCCACCCACGTTGCTCTGCCCCTGGAGGAGATCGAAGCCCTGGGCTTGCGTCCCGCCGGGGGCAAGCTGCGATTGCGGAGCGCAACCGGTATTGTGGAATTGCAATCATACCACTTCGACGGCGAGTTATTGGGCCAGTGGTTCGGCGGCATCCTGGTGCCCGCATCCACGCCCTTGATCGGATACGAAGCGTTGGAGAACCTGGGGTTCCGGGTTAACCCGGTAATCCGGCAAATCGAACCGGTCCCTGACGATGTGATTCACCCGCCTTTCCTGTTGTAGCCCCATCAATGCTAGGATGGCATTGCATCAACCAATCCCCACCCGGAGGAGACCCCTTGGAACTGTTACGCAGCTTGATCTTCGTTCCCGGCAACCGCGCCAACATGCTGGAGCGGGCCCTGAACTTCGACGCCGACATTATCATGGTGGACCTGGAGGACTCGGTGCCCCCGGGGGAGAAAGTTGCCGCCCGCGCCGTGGCCGCCGAGTGGATTCCCCGTCTGCACCAAACCGGCCAACGAGTCATGGCGCGGGTCAATTCCCTGGACACCGGCCTGACCCGGGACGAAATGGCCGCCCTGATCTCTCCCCATCTCTACGGTGTCAGCGTGGGGAAGACCGAGTCGGCAAGTGACCTGCGGGAGATTGAGGGAATCATATCGCCGCTGGAAATCGGCGCGAACCTGGAAGCCGGCCACGTAAGCCTGATTCCGTGGATTGAGAGCGCAAAGGCCATAGTGAACGTCAACGAAATGGCCACCGCTCTGGTACGCACCGTTGCCATTGCCTTCGGGGCCGAGGACTATACCAACGACATGGGCATCCAGCGCACTGACGATGGCGAAGAGGTCTATCATGCCCGCAGTACCGTGGCCATCGCCGCCCGGGCCGCCGGCATCGCTTCCCTGGACAGCCCCTACGTAGCCTTCCGTAACCCCGAGGGCTTGCTGAAGGACGCCGGTGCAGCCCGTCAAATGGGCTACAACGGGAAGTTCGCCATCCACCCGGCCCAGGTGGAAACCATCAACGAGGTGTTCAGCCCCAACCCCGAAGACGTGGCCTACGCCCGCCGGGTAATGGAAGCCTGGCAAGAGGCCGAGGCCAACGGTCGCGGCTCCCTGTCCCTGGACGACAAGATGGTCGACGTGCCGGTGGTCAAGCGCGCCCAGAACCTGTTGGCCCTGGTGGATGAAATCGACAAACAACTGGCCGCCCGCGGTCGGGGGTAGCGGATCGTGGGGAGGACAACACTCTTGTCCACTCTCTCAAACGGCTACTGCGGGCTATGATGGCCGCCGACCGCATCATCCTGCAGGGAATGCGCTTTTACGGCTACCACGGGGTGAACCCCGAGGAAAAGACCCAGGGTCAGGCCTACCTGGTGGACCTGGAAGCCGAGGTGGCTCTGGCCCGTCCCGGCCAGTCCGACGCCATCGAGGACACAATCAGCTACACCCACCTGTACCGGGCAGTCAAAGCCATCATGGAGGGCGAGTCCCGCAACCTGCTGGAACGGTTGGCCCAGGAGATTGCCAACCGCCTGCTGGCAGACTTTCCCCTGGAGGCGGTAACCGTTACCGTCAAAAAACCCAACCCGCCCATTAAGGGCTCTTTTATTGAGCATGCCGCGGTTAGGATTCAACGGCGGCGAGAGGGCGTCTGAACGTCCTGTTAGCACTTTCCCATTACTTCAAGGGGACCTTTGATGCAAAACCGCGACACCGGCGCAGCCTTTAACTACCACGAGTCCACCAAGCTGGCCTACATCAACCTGGCCACCAAGCCGCCCCTGTACAAGAGCTATACGGGGCTGCCGGCCTTGTCCCTGCCGGCCGAATTTTCGTCCCCCGAAATCCCGGCTCTGGAGGCTATTGGGACCTACGAAGCCACCGGCGGCCCGGAACCTACTCTGTCCACACTGACTCAGTTGCTCTACCACTGCGCCGGCGTAACCAGGGTGGGCAATTTCAGGATTGCCGGGGAAGTCCATTTCCGGGCGGCGGCATCCGCCGGCGGCCTCTACCCGGTGGAGACGTACGTCGTATGCCAGGACCTGGAGGGCCTGGAAAGTGGCGTCTATCACTTCGGACCGGACACGTTCAAGCTGACACGGCTGCGCCCGGGCGACTTTCGTGGTCACCTGGCCCGGGCGGCCGGCGGCGATGACCGGATAGCTTCAGCTCCCATGACCGTCGTTTTCACTACCGTCTTCTGGCGCAGTTCATGGAAGTACCGCTCCCGGGGCTACCGGTACTGCTTCTGGGACAACGGCACGGTGGCCGCCAACCTGCTGTCCGTCGCGTCGGCGGCCGGCCTGCCGGCCAGGGTGGTCAACGCCTTTGTGGATCGGGAGGTGGACGACCTGCTGGGCATTGACGGCGTGGGCGAGGCGTCCACCTGCCTCCTGGCCATCGGCGAGCCGTCGGGCGAGGCTGAGGAGACCTCAGCCACCAATTTGGGCCCGGTGGGCGGCCAGTCCGTCATAACCGCGCCGGGGGAGATTGATTACCCGGACATACGGGAGACCCACGCCGCCACGCTTCTGGCCGATGCCGTGGATGTGGAAAACTCCCGTGGCGGGTTGGGAATTACAGCCCCGGCTCCCAACGGGCCCTTCTTCCCCTTCCCCGATGGAGCGGCTTCGGCGCTGGTGTCGCGGCCTTTGGGCCAGACCATTCGCGAGCGGGGTTCTACCCGCCGCTTCGGCCACGACTCAATTTCTCTGGCCCAGCTTGCCGCCGTAGTCGGTTCCGCCACGGTCGGGGTGCCGGCGGACTTCCTGGGCGACCCTGGAGACAGCCTGCTGGACCTGTACCTGATCGTAAACGCAGTGGATGATTTGCCCGGCGGCGCATACTACTACTCTCCCAGCCGGACCGGCCTGTACCTGTTAAAGGAGGGAGAGTTTCGACAGGAGGCCGGACACCTGGGATTTGAACAGGCCCTGCCCCACGACGCTTCGGCGGTGGCCTTCTTTATGGCCGACCTGGGGCCCATATTGGAACGATATGGCAACCGGGGCTATCGCGCTGCCCAGCTTGAGGCCGGCATCGTGGGCGGGAAACTCTACCTCGCCTCCCATTCCCTGGGCCTGGGCGCCAGTGGCCTCACCTTCTACGACGACGAGGTGACCGAGTTCTTTTCACCCCACGCCGCAGGCAAGGGCGCCATGTTCGTCGTTCCCATCGGGGTTACGGCGGAAGTGAATCGGGTCAGGCCCTTCCGATCCCGCATCGCCATGACCCTGGACGCCCAGTCCAGAACTTCCACTCGACGCTGAACTAGCCGCAGGTTGCGTCGAATTCCACTGCAGATGGGGTGGAGTAAGCGGCATCCTGAGGCCTTACTCCGGACAAGGCAACCATCCGGCCGGTAGTCGGGCCGCGCGGCGCTGAATGCAAATCTGTCCCAGGTCACGGCCAAGCCTTTCCGCTATCGGAAACACATCACCATTTAGGTGCGAGTGCTTTTCCAACTTGACGGCGACTGGCCATCCAACACCCTCCCTTTGAAGCCCACCCCAACCAATTTGACATTGAAACGGGCCGTAGTATATATTCCTGAAAATCTCAAGGGGAGCTATCCAGGGACGGTTTTCGAAATCCTTCATTTAGATCGGGGAGATGGCCGGCATTCCAGCCCGGTACTGTCAGGTTCAGCTTTAACTGGCCGGCTTGGGGATTTTCGTAGCGGACTACTTTCTTCCGGTGGTAACCGGCTATCCGGCGCATTTCGCTAGAGCCTTCAATTGGCGGCCGATCTGCGTTTGCTGAAGGGATTAGTTGATATGAGTGTTGACACCAGCAATGTCATTCTCGAGGTCGAAGACCTCCACACCTACTTCTTCAACCGGACCAACACCGTTAAGGCGGTGGACGGCGTCAGCTTCTTCCTGAGACAGGGCGAGACCCTGGGAATCGTCGGCGAGTCGGGCTGCGGCAAGACCATGACTGCCCTGTCGCTGCTGCGGCTGGTGCCCCAGCCGGCGGGCAAGATTATCAGCGGCTCCATTCGGCTCAACGGCGACGACATCCTTCAGAAAAGCGAAGACGAGATGCGCCAGATCCGGGGGCGGCAGATTTCAATGATCCTGCAGGACCCCCAGACTTCATTGAATCCCGTCTTCACCATAGGCAATCAGTTGATGGAAGCCCTGGGGATGGCCCGCAAGGAAAGCCAAAAGAACATGATCGGCCGTGCGGTGGATGCGTTGCGCAACGTTAACGTGGCGGCCCCGGAGCGTCGGTTGGAGGACTTCCCCCACCAGATGAGCGGCGGAATGAAGCAAAGGGTGGTGGGCGCCATCGCTCTTTCCTGCGAACCCGGCGTTATCATCGCCGACGAGCCAACGACCGCGCTGGACGTTACCATTCAGCTCCAATACCTGCGCTTGTTGAAAGACATTCAGGCCGAGACCGGCCTGGCGATCATCTTCATAACTCACGACTTCGGGGTGGTAGCCCGTATGTGCGACCGGGTGGCGGTAATGTACGCCGGCCGGGTGGTTGAAAACGGTCCGGTGCGGGAGATATTCAACGAACCTTCTCACCCCTACACCAGGGCCCTGATTGACTCAGTACCCAAGCTGGAAGAACGTACCGAACGGCTGTACTCCATCGAAGGCCAGCCGCCCCTGCTGTCCAACCTGCCAGAGGGCTGCCGCTTTGCCGACCGGTGTGAGTTCGCCCGCGACAAGTGTCTGGAGGCTTATCCGCCTAGCTACACCGTTAGAGAAGGCCATACCGCCGACTGCTGGAGGTTGGACGAATCATGGTAACGACCAATGGGGACACCCCCCTGCTGCAGGTGCAGAACCTGAAAAAGTACTTCCCGGTCACCAAGGGGCTGATCCTGATGAAGACCATCGGCTACGTGCAGGCGGTGGACAGCATCAACTTCAGCATCCGCCAGGGTGAGACCCTGGGTCTGGTGGGCGAGTCGGGCTGCGGCAAGACCACCACCAGCAAGCTCATGCTGCGCCTGGAAACTCCCACGGAGGGTCAGATCCTGTTGGACGGCAAGGACATCCAGCAGTTCCGTGGCTCTGAGCTACAGGACTACCGTACAACGGTGCAGGCCGTTTTCCAGGACCCATGGTCTTCCCTTAGCCCACGGATGAGGGTACGGGACATTATCTCGGAGCCCCTGGTGGTCAACCGTCAGGTCAGCAACCAGGAGCGGGACGAGCGGGTCGGCGAAGTGCTGTCCCAGGTGGGCCTCCACGCCGAGCAGGCCAACAACTATCCCCACGAGTTCAGCGGCGGCCAGCGCCAGCGAATTGCGGTAGCATCGGCCCTCGCCTCCTTCCCAAAGATGATCGTACTGGATGAGCCGGTATCCGCTCTGGATGTATCCATCCGCGCCCAGATCATGAACCTGCTGGTGGACCTGCAACAGGAGTACAACGTCAGCTACCTGCTGATCGCCCATAACCTGGCCACGGTGCGGTACATGGCCCACCAGACGGCGGTTATGTACCTGGGCCAGATCGTTGAGTACGCGGAGACGGAAGAACTTTACCAGAACCCGCTCCACCCCTACACCAAGGCTCTTTTCTCGGCAGCCCTGCCGTCTCACCCAGACCTGGTAAGGGAGGAAATTGTGCTGACCGGCGAAGTGCCGTCACCCATTAACCCACCCTCCGGGTGCCGGTTCCACCCCAGGTGTCCTTTTGCCATGGACAAGTGTTCCGAAGAGGTGCCGGTGGACAAGGAAGTGGCCCCGGGACACCGGGTATCCTGCCACCTCTACTAGAACCCTCAGAACAGACCCAAAAGTCCCGAAAAGGAACGGGCCGGACATTGTGTCCGGCCCGTTCGATTTTGGTCACAAGAGATATGGCTACTCGTCCCACTCCCCGTCAAAGCCGGTGATCTTGACAAATTCCACCGTGCCCTCTTCATCCTCGTCCAGTTCGTCAGTGTCCAGGTAGTTCAGCACATTCTGGCTGGCCAGGGCGCGGCGCTCGGGCCGGCTGTTTGTAGGGAAGGAGCTAATGTTGTGAAGGCTGGGGTGCCGGTAGGCCTCCCGGATGATGATCGAAACTCCCCAGTCATTGATACCTACCACGGCGGCCTCGTAGCGGTTGCCGCCGGCCATCAGGCGCGCCAGGCGGGTTGCAAGCCTGGCCTCTACCTTGCCCAGGAACTCGCCTTCACGGACGTAGGCAAAGATTACCTGATTTTGGGCCACCAGAGTTACGGGATCTCCCGGGGCCACGCTGGCCGAAATCTTGGATCCAGCGGTAGGCTGCAACACCGTCGTACCGGACTTGCCGCTTTCCGCGATAAAAAACTTGGACAAACCGCCAGACTTCCTGGCCTGCTTCGTCTCGGCCGGCGTATTCTCCAGTTGTTCCAGCCGGGCCAGGTTCTTTTGGGCAATGTTGTTATAGGGGGCCTTGGCCACCACCTCTGCCAGCACTTCCCGGGCCCTGGCGTATTCGGCCAGCTCGATAAACGCGTGACCGAGGCGGTTCTTGGCATCGGCGTCATCGGGGTAAAGGGTCAGCAGGGCCTGGTTTACCTCGGTGGCACGCTGCCACTCGCCCTTCATCGCCAGGTCGATTGCTTCCTTACTCCACTCTCTTCTGAGTCTGCTCTTGTCTGATGTCTTTGTCGTTTGCATAGCTGCATCTCTCCAGGAAAAAACAATATTAATAAAAACTCTTAGCGCCGGACCTTCCGCAATAAACTGTGCTTGATTTGTTACATTATCCGGTCGAGAAAGGTCAAGGCAATTTGGTCTGAAATTTAAACTATTCTTATATTTTTAACATATTATCGGGGAACCCCCGCCGGGATAAGTTCCTGAGTCTGCATTAAGTTAAGAAATATATTAGTGAGACTATATTACCTGCAAATTACCAGAGAGTACTAATTTCGTAAAGAATATTCACTTTCGGGTCCACAATCGCCAGCGAATCTTGATGACATCTCTGGCCATGGCCGCCGCGTCTCGCAGCGGTCGTACCTTGCTGCCCTCTCGGTAGTGCCAGTCAATGGCCACCTCCCTGACCACCAGTTCGGCCCTCCGGGCCAGATAAAGAACCTCCACGTCGAAGGCGAAGCCCCACAGTGTCTGCTGTTCAAACAGGGCCGCCGTAGTTTCCGCCCTGAATAGCTTGAACCCGCACTGGGTGTCTTTGATTCCCGGCAGGGCCAGCATCCGGATCAGCAGGTTGAACACCCTGCCCATCAGGTGCCGGCGGGACGGTTCACCAAATCGGCGGGACTGCGCCAGTTCCCGCGAACCCACCAGGATGTCGATACCCTCAATTTCCTGCTCCAGGAACCGCCCTATCTGTTCCACCGGCATGGACAAGTCGGCATCGCACAGGAACCGGTACCTCCCCTCCGCCGCCAGCATTCCCTGCTTGACCGCCCACCCCTTGCCCCGGTGCTCCAGGGACAGCAGCCGAACTAGAGGATTTACGTTGGCGAAGGCGGCGACCAGTTTCGCTGTATCGTCGATGCTGCCGTCGTCGGCCACCACGACTTCCCACGGGTAGGACTGGAGTGACAGGTAGGCGTGGACTGTTTCCAGCGTAGCCTTAATCCGTTCTTCTTCGTTGTACGCCGGAATAACTACGGAGAGAAAGGGCTGGGTCACGGGGGCCTCCCTGCCGGATGGTGAGAGTTTTCAGTCTTCTTCGCCCAGTTGAAAACCCTCGTGGAGCAGTCGGACCGCGTCGGACACCTGGTCTTCCTTGATAATGCAGGAAATCCTTATTTCCGAAGTGGTAATCATGTCGATGTTAATATTGCCTTCAGCAAGAATGCGAAACATGCGGGATGCGTAGCCTGGCGTATTCTGCATACCCGAACCGACAACATGGACCGATGCCAGGGTGGGGTCGCTGATGACTTCAGTCCCTCCCAACTGGGAGAGCAGGCTCTGGACCTCCTCATGGGCCTGGGCCAGGTCGGACCGGTTCACGGTAAAACTAATATCCGTGATGCGCTCCAGGCTGGTGTTCTGGACGATGGTATCCACGTTGATGCCTCTGGCAGCCAGGGGTTCAAACAAGGCCGCCGCGATTCCCGGCCGGTCGGGCAGCGACCGGACAGTGATCTTGGCAATGTTGGCCTGGTAGGCGATTCCCGTAACCTTGACCCGATTTTCCAGCTCTCTCACTTTATCTACCCGGTGAATCAAAGTTCCTGGCGCATCCCCGAAACTGGATGCTACGTAGATGGGCACGTCGTTTGCTTCGCCCAACTCAATGGAGCGGGGATGCATCTTGGCGCCGTAGCTGGCCAGTTCCAGCATCTCCTCGTAGCCGATTTCAGCCAGCTTGCGGGCATTGGGCACGATGCGCGGGTCGGCAGTATATATGCCGTCCACGTCGGTGTAAATATCGCAGCGGTTGGCGCTTAGGGCAGCGGCCAGGGCCACGGCGGTGGTGTCGGAGCCGCCCCGGCCCAGGGTGGTAATGTCCATTTCCTCGGTAATGCCCTGGAACCCGGCAACTATTACCACCTTCCCATCGGACAATTCACTCTGCACCCGGCCCGGGTCGATACTGAAAATGCGGGCCTTGCCGTACATATCATCGGTGCGGATACCGGCCTGGAACCCGCTGAGCGTGATGGCATCGTAGCCCAGGTTGCGCAGGGCCATGGTCAGCAGGGTACAGGACACCAGTTCCCCGGTGGACAGCAGCAGGTCCAGTTCCCGGGGGTCCGGTTCGGCGGCGACGGTGTGGGCCAGGTCAATTAACTCGTCGGTGGTATCGCCCATGGCCGAAGCCACGGCGACAATGCTGCGGCCGGAGTCCTTGGCACGGGCGATTCTCCGGGCAACATTGCCGATTTTTTCCGCGTCGGCAACTGAACTGCCCCCGTATTTGTGAACTACCAGTTCCAACCTAACCGGACCTCCGAAACCCTTGCCTGGGCTGCTCCCATTCGCAGCCATTCTGCTGCGGCTACTTTCAGTGTTTCTAGTCTTAAATAACTACGTGAGCGCCCCCGGCCGTGGGGCGAGTGATTTCCACCTTGCCCGGCACACCGGTCAGGCGGGCCGCCTCAAACATCTCGTAGGCCACCGTCATCTCACGCCCGCGGGTCAGGGCCAGGACCGTGGAGCCGCTGCCCGACAGGAACACGCCCAGGGCACCGGCGTCCCGGGCCGCGGCGAATATCAGCTTGATGGCTGGGAACAGGGGCTGTCGGTAGGGCTGATGCAACCTGTCCTGGGTAGCCACGTCCAGGTATTCGGGCCGGTCCAGGCCCATACCGGCCACCAGCAGGGCCACCCGTCCCATGTTGAAGACGGCGTCAGCCACGCTGACCTCGCCAGGCAGTACCGCCCGGGCATCGGAAGTAGCTATGCGGGCCTCCGGGATGAACAGCACGGTCTGAATTTCTTCGGGCACGGGTATGGGCGCGGTGTACAACTGGGGCCCGTCGGATACCACCAGTTGCAGCCCGCCCAGCACGGCGGCAGCCACGTTGTCCGGGTGGCCTTCAATTGTGGCCGCCATTTCCAGTAGTTCGCTGGGGGAATAGGGGTTGCCGCACAGGTGGTTGGCAGCCACCAGGCCGCCGGCAATGGCCGCTGCGCTGCTGCCCATGCCCCGGCTAAGGGGAATTACGTTGTGACAGCGGAGCCGCAGAGGCGGCATTTCCAGCCCAGCCTCGTCGAACAGGAAGCGCAGGGCTCGGAAAGTAAGATTGCTGGCATCGGATGCCAGTTCGTCCACTCCCTCCCCGACTATTTCCACGCTGGATAATTCGGGCGAACCTGCCGGGACAGGCGCTACCTCCAGCCGGTTCCACAGGTCAAGGGCCATGCCAAGGCAGTCGAAACCGGGACCCAGGTTGGCCGTGGTGGCGGGGGCCACCACCTCAAATGGTTGAAAGTTGTCCATTCCGTCCTAGGGCATTGCCATATTCTCTTGCCGGTGCGCCTGGCAATTGGCATGACCGTTTTCGTCAATGTTTCACGCCAATTGCGGGCCTGCCGGTCAACGTTCCGGCCAGTTTCCGTGCAGCGAGAAAGAATTATAGGAGCATTGGGGCCATTAGGCAATTGGGCATCGCCTTGCGGCCAGGTTCACGATTAAGGAGCATTCAGTAATGCCACGACCCTCAAGGCTGGGTAGAAGCCGCTCAATCGACCATTCCCTGGGCGAAGGGAAGGTGGTGTTCATTTTGCGCAAACCCTCCGGTCGCCTGCTTCCTACTTTGCCGATGATGCGGTCCCGTTGGGGAAAAGCTGCTCCAGCAAATCGAAGGGATTGTGCTTCCCGTTGGCGGAATGCGGGCTGGCCGGGGCCTGGCCCGGCCGCGCGTTCCGAACGGCATTAAGGTAGTCCAGAGCCAGGCGGGGCAGCAGGAACTTCTGTCGCACGCGCTCCCGGGCAGCCTTGCCCATCTTCCGGCGCAGGTGCTCGTCCTGGACAAGCCGCACGATTTTCTCTCCGCAATCCTGCGGGTCATTGACCAGAAAGCCGCTCACTCCATCCTCAATCTGCATCTTTATGCCGCCGACATTGCCTCCGATTACGGGCTGTCCCTTCCACATGGCTTCGGTGACGGTCAGGCCGAACCCTTCACGGGTGGACTTCTGGAGCACCACCAGGGAAGCGGTCTGGAAGGCGTTGACTATGCGGTCTATGGAGGCGGGAAGCCCCTCCGGGTAGAAGTAAGCGTGAATGTCGGGGTCTCCGTCGGCATAGTCGGTTACGCTGTGGAGAACTCCCAGGGCCTCCGGATCATCGGCGGCCTGGCTCAGGCCAAGCAACGCCAGCTGAAGTCCCGGAACCGACTCTTTGGCCTGGCGGTAGGCGTCAATCACTCCCCACGGATCCTTCCAGTAATCGAACCGGGACACCTGGGTTACCAGGGGACGGTCCGGGTCAATGCCCATGGCAGCAACGATTTCCTGGGCTTCGCTCCGGGACATGGCCGTATTCTTGTCGGTGAGCGGGTCAATGGATGGTGGCGTAATGTAGACCGGGTAATGCCCAATAACGCCATCGGGCACAAATTCGTTCATGGAAAAGGCCAGACCATCATAGTAAGAAGTCAGGGGAGCGAGAACGTCCAGGGTTTCGGCATTGGGCGCGGTCAGGTCAATATGGCACACCCAGAACCGCAGTTCGCCGTTCTTCCTGGGCAACAGCATCGCCAGGGGCAGCAGCTGGGGGTCGTGGAAGAACCATACGCTGGCCTCCAGGCCCCTGCCCTTTATGTCCTCAGCCACCCGTTCCATGCACTGGAAATAAACTTCCAGCTCATCCCGGCTCAGTGAACCTGAAGAACCCTGGAGAAGATTGTGAATGCGCTTGGTAACCTGGAAGAACTGGGGGTCTTCGGGGCTGACAACGATGCGCTCCGTTGGCAGGCCCAGCGTATTCATGAAAGGCACCAGCGATTGCAGAATCTCCGCTACACCGCCCCCGGTGGCCGTGCTGTTGGCGTGGACGAACCGCAGCCCGTGAACTGCTCTGCCAGGCTGTACAGAGTGTCCATTAGTTGCGAGGGAAGAAGGGAATCGTACTGGTGCAAAGGAATTTCCGGATGGTTGACGCGTAGAAGCATTTAGAGAGTGTACCTTTGTGAGATTTAACGTCGCGGCCTCAATAGGTATCGCAACAAAACCTGTACATTATTCCATTGAAGGTTGGAGCAATTCAATGATTCGACCCTCGGTTTTCGCCTAATAAGTAAACATTTTGTTACGGATTCGAGCGAAAGGCCATCGGAGTAGTACGCGGCATCGCTCGCGCCGCTTTTTGGAAGGAAAACCCAACCTGCAAGTCCTGCGCTTGTCCCCGCTGCCGTTCAGGCAGTAGCAACCGCCCGCGAGGACCGGTATGCTTCAACGGATACCCGGCAAACCGATGGTATCCGGAGGCCCCCAGACTGCCTGAAGCCATGACCAACAGGGACATTAGCAAGTTAAAGGAATGCGAGAGAGAGCTTAGGCGCTGCCAACCCGGTTATTCGACTGTAACCGACTTGGCCAGGTTGCGGGGTTGGTCCACGTCGCAGCCCCGGTCCAGGGCGATATAGTAGGCCAACAGTTGCAGGGGATGGTAGCCAATAAGGGGTATATGTAATCTGGCGCTTCGGGGCAGATACAGCGCCTCATCAACTTCCGACTCCAGCTCCCTGTCGCCCTCGGTCATCACCCCCAAGACCACGCCGCGGCGGGCTCTACTTCCCGGATGTTACCCGCCATCTT